>CANHDG010000043.1 GCA_947459365.1 Saprospirales bacterium | reverse complement strand
TGCTGTTGCCTGGCCATACGCCCACAGGCTCGGATCAAATGCTTCGCAGGAAACCGTTACATTGGCAGGAGCCGTGCAGATCGGTTTGATCTTGTCTTCTACCAATACATTTACCATGCAGTCGTTGTACGTACCTTCAAATGCATCAATTGCAACACTTCCAGTTCCTGGGTTTACGTCGTACACACGCAGGATCACAGTGATCGTATCGTTAATATCTTCGCAACAGAATCTCGCCTGATCTACAAAATTAGCGTTTGATTGGCAGTTGCTGTTGTCCATGCGGCGCACTTTGAAGTACACAGGACCGCAGTTATCGTAGGAGCCATCGTCGTACGTCAACGCGTTTACAAGTGCCGTGCCATCCACTCCAACTGCTACCTGCGTCCACTCGTCGCATACTGCAACCGGTGGGGTTTGGTCTTCAACTGTCAGGTCAAACTGGCAAGCAGCGTAGTTACCGCAATCATCGTAGGCCGTGTAGGTCACCTTGTGGGTGCCCACTGGCAAGCAAGGCGTAAAGCCGAAGTTTGCCATCGTGTCGCGGTCCCAAAGGTTGTTGCCCGCAAAAGTGGTCAAGGTACCATTCAGATCGTGCGTCGCAATCAAGTCGCCTGTGTACTGGTCGTACACTTCAACCCGTGCTTCCACTTTGTTGATCCGTGAGCAGTTGTCTGTCATTACCACATTGGGTAGGTCTACATTGGCGCAGCAGGTGCTGGCGTTGGTAGATACCGTCATGTCTTCCGGGCAGATCCAGCTTGGTGCGCTTTCATCCAGCACCTTGATGACCTGAATATAATACTGTGGATTTTGCGTTGGAGGGAATGGAGTAGTGGGCAAGCACATATCCAGAACCGTCCAGGTACGCAAGATCTTGTAGCTACCGTCACAAACTGGCAGAATTTCATCCACATATACCGCCTGCAATTCGCAGTGGTTGGCAGCTGGCCAAATAGGATATTTAATAACACCCGCTGGATAGCTATATTCAACGTATGGAGTACCCGTAACAGAAGGATTGGTATTGCCATTTTCGCAACTAACCGTTATATCAGAAGGGAATTTCACATCATCAATCCTGGAGCTGATGATAGAAATCACTTGCGAGCAGCTGCCGGTGTTGCCGGAGGCATCTGTAACCACCCAAGTACGGATCAGATTAGCGGTCACATTGGTGACCACATTACAATCAAGTTCCACCCAGGAGTCAAAGAAGGTTTGGGTAAACGTTCCACAATTCTCGGTTACGCTTGGATAGGCTCCACCGTATCCCTTCGTTCCAGACAAGCAGACCGGACTAAGGTCAGGTTCACCGCAGGATACATTGAGGGGTTGGCAAGTCACTACTGGGGCCAATTTGTCCTCTACCTTCAGCGTTCCCCAACAAGAGTTACCAGAAATCAGGTGGGTTACTTTCACTGCCCACGTTTTACCAATATCGTTCACACCTACTACTGCAGGGCTCACCCATGGGCCATTACCGATCGGTAGGGTGCGGTCGATAGAAACGGTGTAATCATCGTAGCAGCCAAAATTACCCTCCAAAACCATGTCAGGGTCAATTTTAACGGAACAATCTTCATCCAGTGAAACGTGCACCAATTCATTACAAACCAGCACTGAAGGAGTGCTTACCACGGTTACGATTGTGGAAATAGACTGGATACAGCCAGGATCAGCAGGGCCTGCCGCCTTGGGTGTTCCGCCATTTACCGTATAAACAATGGTATATTGTCCCACCCCTTGACCTGGATCGAAGGTAGTGGCCGGAACTCCATTGATGGTAAATCCTTGAGAAACGATGTTCGCATCCCCAGGATCTCCCGTCAGTGCGACCGGTTCTGAGTATAAACAGAAGGGACCAGCGAGGTTGGTCACAAAGGAAGGATTTGGATAGCTACAAGCATTACCAATCGTAAGGGTTTCTCCACTTGCGCTGGTTGCGGTAATACTGTAACCAATGGCGTCCACGTGCAGACCGTTGAGGTAATAATCTCCACTACCCACAGGGCTTTCTACAAAGGTGGTACCCACCGCAATCGGGGTAGGAGCCGCAGGAGGAGCAGCGCTATTCGCCTGGAAGAGGCCTGCAACAGAGGTCACCGTCCATGTTTTTCCAGTCAAGGATTCTATTTTGATTTGCTCGGCAAACTGACCATTGGTAGTATTCGTTGCATTGTTTTTACAAACACAAGGATCAGAAATCAGAATAACAGGTGTGCAACGTGGAGAAGGATTGATAGTCACTTGTGCATTGCAAGTACCGATATTTCCACACTGATCCTGTACGCTTACAACAAACGTTTGTGTAGTACCTTGCTCATCGCAATCATACGTTGCGGAGTTAGCAAGCACGGTCAAAGCAGAAGAAGCAGAACAGTTGTCCGTTGCGGTGAACGGAATATTCGCAGCTGTAATGGTGATCGTTCCTGAACTGGAGAGATTCACCGTAACTGGCTGGCACGTAACTACTGGAGCGACCAAGTCACGAACAGAAATCACCTGCGTATGCACCGTAGAGTTACCACAGTTATCCGTGGCGGTCCAAGTACGGGTAATATTGGAAGCAAATGGACAACCTGGCACACTGCTCGTAGAGGTAGTGAACGTAACTGGCAGGCCAACTGGAGGTTGACCAGCAGGGAACGACTGTCCTTGGTTAATTGCACCAGGCGTAGCTGGAGCAGGTGAATTCCACGTAAATGCAGCCGCTGTAGTTCCCGTACCCGTTAGGCGTAAGGATTGTCCAACTGGCTCATTGCCTGTTTCAAAGACACCAATATCCGTGGAGACCATTCCGTTTGCAGGTCCACCTACCGCCGTGAACGTTCCTTCGTAGCTCAAGAACTGAATGACGGTCGCTCCTTTAACCAAGGCAACACCATCTGGCGCACCATTCTGGAGTCCATTAGCAGGGTAGCTAAAGGCAATCGCACCAAAGCCATTACTTTGATCAGGAATAACCCCAGAAAGTGGCATACTGCTATAGGTGCCACCACCGGATCCATTATAAAGGTATAACTCATAGCCGCCGAGGTTAGTACCTGCCCGGCCAGCAATTTCAATAAATTCATTGACATCCGCGCCAATATTATCATAGTGCATCTCGTTCATCCAAACCGGACCATTTACGATACCAGCAGGGTCACAATCATCAGTTGCCACCACATTCGGAACAGCTGGAATAGGATCAGAACAGCTAATGGTCACGTTGGCAGGGCTTGGGGTAAGAACAGGCTTGGTTACGTCTTGAACGGTCAATACCTGAGCATGGGTCGCTGTATTACCACAAGCATCCGAAATCGACCAAGTGCGTGTGACAATTCTGGAGCCAGCGCAAGCACCTGGAACCTCTGTCTGCTGGAAAGAAGCCGCATTCGAAATGGGCAGCGGTAATATAGTCTGATTCGGATTCAGTACACCGGGAGAGTCATCAGTGGTCAACGACCACACAAAGTTAGTAGCCACTTGGCCAGTGCCTGTCAAATGAATAGACCCCCCTGCAGCAGGAGCAGGCAAATCTTCCTGAACACCCACATCAGTAGAGAAGACACCGGTAGCAGGACCACCATTCGCCTGGAAAACACCTTCGTAGCTCAGGAACTGAACCAGCATGTTGGAAGAAATCTTGTATAAGGCAATTCCATCCGGTGATCCATTCTGGATGCCATTTACTGGATACGTAAAGGCCACCGCACCAAATCCGCTACCTCCCTCATTATCAATCAAACCAGAAAGGGTACGAGTATCATATACCACTCCACCATTTCCATTGTATAAAATCAGTTGATAGTCGGACAGATTAATACCTGCCGTTCCAGCAACTTCAACAAATTCATTTACGTCTGCACCAATGTTATCATAGTGGAACTCATTGATCCAAATGACACTCGGAGCAACACCGCCTCCACAATTATCATTGCCAGTCAACATCACGGGCATCGGCAGGTTTTCGGTGCAAGCAATCGTTATATTGGCAGGTAAGGCCTCGTTGAAGGTCGGAGGAGTCAGATCGTTTACCGTAATAACTTGCGCACAAGTACCCACATTACCCGCTGCATCAGCGGCCCTGTAAGTGCGGGTCAAGGTATACCGATTCGCACAAGTCTGCGCACTTACTACATCTCCTTGAAGCGTCACGGTCAATGGACTTGTACAATTATCTGTCGCCAAAACGGAAGCAGGCGCTGCCGCAGGAACACCACTGCTGCACGAAACCGTCAAAGCAGCTGGGCAAGTCAATACTGGACTTTGTGTATCTGGATCCGCTGCCACCACCGCAGAAATGGTCGTTCCAGAACAACCAGTACCTGTAACAGTCACAATATAAGTAGCTGCAGCAATCCCAGTGAGATCTTCTGTAGTTGCTCCATTGGACCAGCTGTATAGGAAAGGACCATTACCTCCTGTTACAACTAGGTTGACAGCTCCATTATTAGTACCGCAAGTTGTGTTAGTAACAATCGTAGAAAGAGAGGGACAAATGGAAGAACAGTTACCAACAGAAGGGCCTGTCGCTGCCAGTGAGCAGGAGGACTGGGCAGAGAACTCCAAGGTCACGTTCGTAGGAGTGCCATCCGCTTTGAACCAAATTCCAACAAACGTATGTGGACTGGTTAAACCTGTTACCGAAACCGTAAGATCTCCACCACCGGGAAGTGCGTCACCGCCTGGAGCAAATTGAAGTGTGCCGGTTGCAGGTGGGTTTACGAAGGTCACCGTTACATCCATGACGAAGTAATCGTCGGAGGTATTTTCAGGGGTACCATTATTATTACAAGCGCTAGGTGTTCCAAAGGTCACCGCGCTGATCGAACAGCCACAGCCAGAAGGGGCATTGATTGTAAAAGAGGCAGTGGCAGTACAACCACCCGCATCCGTGACAGTAACCGTATACACTGCTGCTGAGAGCCCGGAAATATCTTCCGTAGTGGCCATATTAGACCAAGCGTAAGTGTAAGGCGCCAATCCACCACTAACAGATAAGTTTACCGCTCCGCTATTAGGAGCAGCACAAGTAGGCTGGGTCTCCACCCCACTTGGAGTAAGCCCTCCGGGAGAAACCACTACTACAGCAGAGCCGCTCAGCGTGCCTGCCGTACAACTAGCCGCATCCGTTACAGAAACCAGCGTATAGGTAGCTGAGCTGGAAACTGCTTGACTGATCGCAGTTCCACTCACATAATTTGTAACGGTGTAATTGGTAGTGCCGTCTGTGTACACAACCGTATAAGGGCTTGTTCCACCTGTAATGGTAACAGCGACTGGGACCGTGGACAAGTTTCCACTGCCGCAGAACGTGCCGTTACCGCTTATGGTAGCAGAAATAGTTGGGCAAGGAACGACACAAGAAGGGGTAAAGGACAAATTATCCAAACCAAACTCATCGCGAGAACCAGTACCACCCGCATCTGCACCGGACCAACGGAAGTAAATATACCCACCGTTGGAAACCGACAAGCCGGTCAAAGTAGTAGAGCGCGGTACCGTCTGTATGGTGACAGGCGTTGGATCCGCCGCTAAAGGTGAGGCGTAATCCAAAGCAGATACCTGAGTGTACGTTACGTTATCCGTTGAATAGGAAAAATTAAAGCTGTTGCTTCTTGCCTGGTCATTTCGCACCAATATATCGTATGCCACTTGCATAGAAGTAAGCGTTGAGCCGCTGTTATTCAATACCCGCAACGTAGCAGTACCAGGCGCCCAGTCGCCGCTACCAGGTTGAATATACAGAGCACCATTATTCAAGGAATAGATACCACCAGTAGTAACGCCGCCCGCTGTGTTTAAACGCGCGTAATCTCCGGCGTTATTGGTTCCACCAAAAGCCAAACTTCCTTCAGACCATCCCGTCCAAGCCCAGTTGTTCGAACAGAGTTGTGTGGAACTTGGCGTTGGATTAACACCTGCTCCCCCAAATCCATTAAAATCAACCGTTACCGGAGAGGTGCAATTGGCAAATGACAAATCAGAACAAGGAGCCGCCACCGCATTCAGCGTAAAATTCACGTTCGAAACATCAAAGAAGATGTTGTTCGAGCAGCGAATCCATACACGAGCAGTCGTAGTGGTAATGTTAGGCATGGTGACACTTTGTGTACCATCGTTGGTGGTTGCTGCCGCCAAGGTGGTGAAGGTCACACCTCCATCCGTGGTTAATAGGATATCCACGTTAGCACAGCTAATCGGTGCAGCCGTCGTACCGGCCACATCCCAAGTAACGGTCTGGGTAGACCCCCCTGCATACGTCACCGCTGTGTTCGGAGAAGTCACTAAGAAAGGACCCGTACCATTAACAGTGGTCACTGTGTTCTGAGCTTCCCCAGTACAACCCGCGGTGGCAAAATTATCGCGCACCGTTACCCGGAAATTCATCGCCCGACCTACAGATGGCAATTCCTCCCAATCAGGGTTGGTATTGCTTAAAATATTTGCTAATGCAGGAAAATAACGAGTCGGAGAGGTAACCGGATCGAAAGACCGGAACATGGGTCCTGTGGTATTGGTAGCCGCAGGTGGCATCGTCTGCGCCGGAGCAGAATAAGCATCAATCTGCTCCCAACAGTAAGTCAGTGATGCACCAGGATCAGATGCCGTGGCGGTCATCACAAAAGGGGTGGACGCAGGAATTGAATAATTAGACAATCCCGTAACGGTAGGCGCTGAATTGGAAACCGAAACCGCATTATCGCAAGTCGAACCACCACCCGTCGCTACAAAATTGCGCATTTCAAACAGACTAGCCGTGCTGAAGTAATCGTCGCTGTTGTTTTGTACATTCGGTGAACAAATACCTGCATAACCCATGATAGTTGAAGCAGAGCCAGGCTCGATCGCCGTTGCCGCATTGCGGTTACAGCTGTTGTATTGGGTGTGGTTCCCGTTAAACTGGTGGCCTATTTCATGCGCCACATAGTCAATATCAAATGGATCACCCACCGGTGCAGTACCTCCTGTTACTCCCCCCGCTTTAATCGAGTTGTTGCAGACAGAGCCCAAGTAGGCTACTCCGCCCCCGCCGGTGCTGAAAACGTGGCCAATATCAAAGTTGCTATTGCCAATCACAGCGTCTAAATTGGAAATGTTTTCTCCCAACATAGCTCCACCATCATCGTTGGTATATGGATCCGTTGCACCGTTGGTATAAATAATTAGGTTGTTGTTCGCAATCAAAATCATCCGCGAAGCAGCGTCTTTTTCAAACACGCCATTCACACGGTTCATGGTCGTTACCTGTGCCGCTAAAGCAAGTGTCACCGTACCTCCATGGAAAGTGGTGTACTCACCTGTCGCCGCCAGCGCAAGCCGGTATTCGTGCCGGATACCACAGTCCCCAACGTACTCTGCACCATGCGTTTTGTCAGGAGCATTGAACGAAAAGGTGTCATCCACCTCACAAGTCATGCGATTATCTTCACCTTTAACAAAATCCCTCTTGTAGTAAACTAGGTAGTCCTCTTGGTCTCCAAACTGGTATGGATCGATAAACACGCTGGTTCCCCCACCATAAGTCATCGCATGAAAACCCCTTGGCGTAAAATCCAATCGGATCAGCTCCGAAGGATTGTCTAGGTTTACCCCAGCATACGTGCGAATTTCAGGAAAGGCTGCTGCCAATTCCGCGGCCATAATGGGTGAATACCACACGCGGTACCGACCAAAATTACCGTCCGGCAAAGGCAACTGAAGCTCTAAACCACCCGTCGCAAGCGAAATCGTAGACTCCTCTGGAAGGGCTTCCAAAAAGCCCCGCATGCCACTGACATCCAATCGATAGGTTTGGTAGTCGGCGGGAATAATGTACCGAACGCCTCCATCCAGCGGAATGTCCGTCTCTTTTATTTCCTGCCAAAAATAAGCAGTTTCAGAACCCGACACCTGCGCCTTCAACGAGGTCGACAAGAGACTGGCACCAATAAGGAAAACAGCACAAACGACATAGGACCGAAGGACAGCCCTACTAAGTAAACTTTTTCTCATGAGTAGATTTTGATTAAAATTGAGTCAAAGGTAACGAAAAGAATGTTTTTTACATAGATTAATAACATATTAAATAAAATAAATTATGTATTTTATTGATAAAAAGAAAAATGTGGCATGTTAAGTTAAAAAAAAGTCAATTATGGCCCCTTTTTTTTAATCAAAATTCACCTTTTTACCTCCAAATCACATATGAGATAATACACATTCGTTTTTTACTCTTCAATTCAGTGTCCAACCATCCAATCCCACCCAACGCTGCTGTTAAAATATCTTTTTTAAAAAATTAACACCTCTCTCTGTAACATTTTCCTCTCTGAGTCGTCTAACTTCCATTACCTTTGTACAACGATTGTCTCTTGAGTTCAATCAACAAAAACCGGCTCCACCATGAAAAAAGAAGTTACTCGTAAATCCCTGACAGGCCTACTCGTAGGGCTTAGCATCGCTTCTTTTGTGTACGTCAATTTCCTTGCAGGAAGTAGCTCCACAGCAAACCCCTCCAGCGGCAAACTATTGCCAACAACAGCAGCCTCCTCCGACTTCGACCAGCCTGACTCGGAACAACCAAAATCCAGCAACCCCACTTTGGCCGTACTTTCAAAAGTGTACCTGCTAATCCATAAACTGGTCCCCGCCGGAAAATAATAGTGCTTCCGGACCTCTATATCATCCCCTTGCAATTCACCTTGCAAGGGGATTTTTTTTGTCAAAAATATACCTGACTCGTTATATTTACGCCCAACAAACGACATTCCAACTATGAATAGTTCTACTCTACGCGCACTCGCACGCCTGCCCTTCAGTGTGTTGCCCTTCTTTTTCGTACCGCTGCTCAGCTTTTCCCAAGCACAATCCCTCCGAGGAATCGTACGGGATGGCCAAAGCCAGGAACCTCTGGCCGGCGTCACCATCCAGTCAGGCCAACTAGGCACCATCACCAACACCGATGGGGCCTGGTCACTCAGCCTCCCCCCAGGTAACCACCTCCTTCGGTTCAGCTACACGGGCTACGAAACCCGGACTAAAACAGTCACAGTCTCTGAAAAAAATCTACAGTCTATTGATATTGAGCTATTTTTCAAAGATAACCTCCTCCAGCAAACAACTGTCACTGCTGGCAAATTTGAAAAACCGCTCGGCGAGGTAACCGTCTCCCTAGAGGTGCTAAAACCTCGCCTGATCGAAAGCGTCAATACTACCTCCGTCGATGAAGTCCTCACTAAAGTCCCAGGGGTAAACATCATTGACGGTCAAGCAAGCATCCGAGGCGGCGCAGGGTTCTCTTATGGAGCCGGCACCCGGGTTCTCTTACTGGTAGATGACATCCCCGCTCTACAGGCCGATGCCGGCTTCCCTAACTGGGACGACTTCCCCATCGAAAACATCGCACAAGTAGAGGTGCTAAAGGGAGCCGCCTCCTCCCTCTATGGTTCCTCCGCAATGAATGGAATTATCAATTTCAGAACCGGATTTGCAAAAGATCAACCCGAAACCGAATTCGCTGTATTCGGGAAAACCTGGGGAAATCCCTCAGACCCCTCCCGAAAATGGTGGGGCACTGATTCCTCCTCCATTCTACAACCCGTCGAAACAGGCGTCAGCATGGTGCACCGCCGCAAAAAAGGAAAACTCGACCTCGTACTCGGCAGCTACGGTCTATTCCGCGATAGCTACAACAAAGACACCTATTCACGCTACGCTCGAGTTACCCCTAACCTTCGATATCGGGTAAACGACCGTCTGACAATCGGCCTGAACACCAACTTTAACCTGGGCCGCAGTGGCAACTTCTTTATCTGGGCCAACGATTCCACCGGCGCCTATACCCCCGGACTGAACTCCCAAAGCCAATCGCTGGGCCGACTTCGTTTTACCATCGATCCAACCGTTCAATACTTCGACGGCTTCGGAAACCGCCATAAAATCCTCAGCCGCTACTACTATGTTCACAATAACAATAGTGGCAACCAAAGTAACGACAGCCGAATGTATTATGGAGAATATCAGTTTCAACGGGCCTTCGGAACCTCCGGGTTGGTCCTCACCGCAGGTCTTGTCGGAATTAAAACCACCGTCGATGCCCAACTGTACAGCCTCTCCACCTATACTACCCAAAACTATGCGGCTTATACTCAACTGGATTACCAACCCATCGAACGACTTAACCTCTCAGCCGGATGGAGGTACGAACAGAACCGACTGAATAGTCCAGAACTCATCCCACTCGGCGATGGAACCTTCGATACCATTCCTGGAGGATATGCACAAGAAGCAAAACCTGTCTTCCGACTCGGTGCCAACTACCGGCTAGGACAAGCCACTTATCTTCGCAGTTCCTGGGGACAGGGTTACCGCTACCCTACCATCGCCGAAAAATTCATCAACACCAACTTCAGTGGGACCAACTCCGTTGGACCCAATCCACAGCTGGTCTCCGAAACGGGCTGGTCTGCTGAAATAGCCCTCAAACAAGGTTTTAAGATTGGTTCCTGGCAAGGCTACCTCGACCTAGCGCTGTTCCGTCAGGAATATACCGATATGATGGAATTTGTGTTTGTAAAAACCCGTTTCGTCCCCGGTCAAGGAATAGGAGCCATCTTCCAGTCCAAAAATCAGGGTGAAACCTGGGTGAATGGATGGGAGGCCTCCCTCGTCGGACAAGGAAAATTGGGACCCGGCCAGCTTTTTCTACTCACCGGATATACCTACACCAATCCGCAGTACAAACAGTTTGACCGAAATGCAGGATATGACCCAAAACTCGGTGAAGTAAGCCGTTACTGGGGCACCTCCGATACCAGCCAAAATGTCCTGAAATACCGCTTCCGCCACACCTTTAAACTAGACGCAGAATACGTACTCTCCAAATGGTCTGCCGGCCTGTCAGTACAGTACAATAGCTATATGAGTGCTGTAGACCGGGTCTTTGAAATTTTCTTGCCCGGTGTTAAAGAGTTTCGGGAAAAATACAACAAAGGCTTTACGGTGGTTGATTTGCGAGGCTCTTATCGTATAAACAATACCCTAAAAATGAATGTTATTGCAGGCAATATCCTGAACGAAGTGTACAGCTTCCGCCCTGCCCTGCTAGAAGCGCCTCGAAACATCACGGTCCGCCTGGATTGGAAATTTTAATAAACACATCAACATGCATTTACACCTATTCATTTTCTTATTACTCACCTTAACCGCCTGTGCCGGAGAAGGGCTGGAAAACAACTCAACTGGTACCACCGGGAAAACCGACACTCTTCAACCTCAACCAACAGACGCACTGTTGGTCTTCAGCCAACAAGCAACCATTCAAGGGAATGTCCCGGAAAATATTTGCCGGGCCAATTTTGAAGACAGCACTCCCCTCTTTCCAGTCGGAACAGACCCTAGAAGCAGGTACTTTATTGCCGATACTGGCCTGTATAAAGTGATGGTAACTGCCGGCAATTCTAAAACCAGCTTCCTGCTCAAGCCTAGGAAAGACGGTAAGTTGGAACTGCTCACCAGCCAGCAATTCCCACTCTGCCTTTCCGGAAAAGCAAATTTTCACCTTAACGCCACCGGAGATGGGTTTCACTATGATGCCGGGAAATACACTCAATTCGACCTTCAGGTGCAAAAAAGCGGAACGGGCTTTCAGGTACTGCTTTCCTGGAATGAATCAAAAGAATTGGGCCTAGCGGTCCGCCACCGTTTGGCAGGTTAAGCCCTAGAATTGTACCTTTGCTGTTTCTTACTTTCTTAACACTCAAATTTTTAGATCTCCTAAAATGTTTACTATTAATATATACCTCCGTTTTGCGCTCATCGCGCTGGGTTTGGTGGGTGGAATCCTGCTATCTGCCGCCTACGGATTCTGGTACGGATTCCCCTTCATTCTGATCGCGATCCTCCTGCTAGCTGGCTACCTGATGCTCGGAACCATCATGTCTACCAATGTTTTGCTCGGACAAATGCGGTTTGATGAAGCGGAAGCACGACTGAAAATGACCTTCTTCCCCAGAATCTTGCTCGTCGGATACCGCGGCGTATTTTACATGACGCAGGCCGCTATCCATATGCAACGCAAAGAGTGGAATACCAGCGAGGAACTTCTCAAGAAAGCCCTCAACCTAGGCCTCCCTTCCGATAACGAACGGGGTGCCGCCCTGCTTCAGCTGATGATGATCGGCGCCCAAAAAGGCAACCGAAACCTCATCCCTACTCAAATGGCTGAGTTGAAAAAACTAAATATCACTGAACCCAATCTAAAGGCCCAAATCAAAGATGTAGAGCAACAACTAAAACTGGCAAAGCAGAACCCAATGAACCCTTCCACCCTTGCAATGATGGGCGGTAGGAATGGCTTCCGACAAGGCTCCGGTAAGCGGCCACGCCCAAGAATGCGTTAAGCCCTAATCCAAAATCAAGTACTCTCTCTTCATTCATCTATATTCCAATGGGGTCAAAATCAGGCACTGGTGTTATTGTCGGCAGGTTTCAAGTGGTAGAGCTCAATGCACTCCATAAAAAAATGATAGGGAAAGTACTTCGCCGTCATAAAAAAGTGGCTGTCTTTCTCGGCTCTAACCCCGCTCCTAGCAACCTCAATCCGATCGACCTCATGTTCAGAGTCGATATGTTCGAATCGCACTACAAAGACAAATTGGAGGTTTTTGAAATGCCCGATTTGCCTGATGATCGGATCTGGAGCCAGGAATTAGACCGCCGAATCCTCGAAATGCGGCCAGAAGGAAATGTGATACTCTATGGAACCATGGAGGGTTTTTTGGAGCGCTACTCTGGCCGATACAGCGCTGAATTGCTCGAGGCTTCCCCAGACGATATCCCAGAACTAATCGGTATGGACGATGAATGGGATATCCGGAGCTTCCGAGCTGGTATGCTCTATGCCGCCATGCGCCGGTTCCCAACCGTCTATCCTACCGTCGATGTCGCCGTGTTCCGAAATGAGATGAGCCAAGTGCTCCTCGCACGCAAAGAACATGAAACCAGGTACCGTTTCCCTGGTGGCTTTTCCGACCCCGAGGACGATAGCTTCGAAATGGCCGCAATGCGCGAACTGGTAGAAGAATGCGGTGATATCATCGTTGATAACCTGATGTACCTCGGCTCCCTAAAAGTAGATGACTGGCGCTACCGGGAAACGGCAGATGGCATTATCACCCACCTCTATGCCTGTTCTTTCGTCAGCGGCAACCCCAGCCCTAACGACGATATCGCCGAGATCAAATGGTTCGATGTGGAAAAAATAAAGGAAGAATTGTTCGTTCCCGAGCACAAAGATCTCTGGAACCTACTCAATGATTTTCTTCAAGAACAAAATCCACTCTAAAATACCGTTTTCCAAAAAAAAGAAACCCCGTTTATAAGCAACTGCCTCTAAACGGGGTTTCTTTTTTGGGAAAACGCGCATGTAGTGAGAACCGATTTTAGCTACATACCTTGATGCCCCAATCAACCAGCCATCTCACTTGCTATACGATAAACATCCCTACATTCGGTAGCTTACCTGAAAGGCCGCGTAATGCGGAGCTCCAAAACCGGTCTCAAAGCCGATCGCCAGTTGCTCATTCAGGTAACCACGCAAGCCGAACGGGATTAATTGCAGGCCTACGGCAGCACCCGTTCCCCGGGCAGAGTCAATTACATCTTCCGGTAACAAGCCTGCTCCCGCATCAATAGTGGCTCCCCAGACACTCACCCCAATCCGTAGTCCAGAGTACATATCAATCCGGCCTTTATTACCGTAGTGGAAAAGAGGGCGGATCGCAATATTCGTACGCGACACCTTTAAATCCACCGGTCCAGAGTAGGTACTTCCGTCCTCCTTCACCACATCAATCTGACTAGCGGAGGCTTTCAAGTTGTTGTAAGAAAGTGCCCCACCGAGGCTAAACCAGTTTTTGAAGCCATAATCATACGTAAGGCCATAAGAACCCGTAGCGGTAATGCTGGCATTTTGTGCATTCTGGTTGTCCCCAAAATTATCGGCCAATGCGATAATTTGAAAAGCGTTCAAACCGGCTGTCGCTGAAAGGGTGTGGCGGTATTGCTCGTTTTGAGCTTGTGCAGCACTCAAAAAGCCAAGGGCAAAAAGCGCTGATAATACAATGTGTCTTGATTTCATAATAAATAGAATTGAATGATGGGTCAAAGGTGCAGCGAACCCCTGAAAGTTGGAACACCTTTCTTCCACCTTACCGTTTATTTAACGGCAATTATTAAAATTTTGTAAAAATTTATCCCCTTTGGGCCTCCACCACTGCGAAAGCGACCATATTTACAATTTCCCGAACGCTACTACCCAACTGTAAAACGTGCACCGGCTTGCGAATCCCCAATAAGACAGGCCCAATGTACTCAATGTTACCAGTCTCTTTCATCAAGTTGTAGGCGATATTGGAGGCAGATAAATTGGGGAAAATAATGGTATTAGCTGGCTCGCCAGACAAGCGGGAAAAAGGATAGTTTTCGGCTACTAATTCCATATTAAAAGCGAGGTGAGCCTGCATTTCTCCTTCCACTACCCAATCTGGATGCTTTTTTTGTAAAATGGCAGTCGCCTTTTGCATTTTTAAAACATCCTCTCCTTTGGCAGAACCAAAACTGGAATACGTCACCATGGCAATACGGGGTTTTAGGTTAAACCGCTCGACTGCACGGGCGGTAAGCTCCGTAATTTCAACCAGCTCCTCTACCGTTGGACTGACATTCACGGTGGTATCGGCAAAGAACAAGGGGCCTTTATTGGTCATCAAAATATACATACCTGCTACCCGCTGAACGCCCTCCTGCCGGCCTATAATCTCCAGGGCTGGGCGGATGGTATCGGGATAATTGCGGGTTAGTCCGGAGATCAGTACGTCTGCATCCCCGGTTTCGACCATCATAGCCCCAAAATAGTTGCGCTTTTTGACAATCTTAAGCGCATCCGTTCGGATAATACCTTTGCGCTTCCTTTTTTCAAAAAACAAATCAGCATAGCGCTTCAAGATTTCGGGATCGTCTGGACGTCGAGTATCTATTATTTGAACGCCTTTTAAATCAAGGCCATTTTCTTGAATAATCGCTTCGATGGCTCCAATATCGCCTAACATAATTGGCTCACAAATCCCTTCGTCCCGCACTTGTTGGACGGCTTTTAGCACCGTCAAGTTTTCGGCATCCGCGAATACAACTCGTTTAGGTGCACGTCGAGCTTTACTGGTAATGATCCGCGAAATCTGGTTGTCGAGTCCCAGGCGTTTCTCCAAAGTAACGGTGTATTCCTCCCAATTGCTGATCTGAAGCTGGGCAACCCCATCTTCCATAGCAGCCTTGGCCACCGCTGGCGCTACACAGGTAATCAACCGGGGATCCATTGGCTTTGGAATAATGTAATTGCGACCAAACACCAGGTTTTTCTCGTTGTAAGCCATGTTCACAATATCTGGAACATTCTTTTTTGCTAAATCAGCCAGCGCATGTGCTGCCGCCAATTTCATATTTTCCGTGATTTTTTTTGCTCGGACATCCAATGCGCCCCGGAAAATGTAGGGAAACCCAAGTACATTATTGACCTGGTTCGGGTAGTCGGTCCTGCCCGTCGCCATGATTAAGTCTTCGCGCACACTGATGGCATCCTCGTAGCTGATTTCCGGAACTGGATTGGCCAGTGCAAACACAATGGGATCTGGAGCCATCGAACTAATCATGTCTTTGCTCACCAAATTACCTGCCGATAGTCCGAGGAAAACATCGGCATTGACCATTAAATCCGCTAAGGTCGCATCCATCGGATACTGCCGAGTCGCAAAGGGTTTTAAGGATTTATCCAAGTGGGCACGATCCGGGTGCAATAACCCATCTTTATCGTACATCACCACGTTTTCAGGCCGAACTCCTACTTGCAGGTAGAGTTTTACGCAAGAAATAGCGGCAGCACCCGCGCCACAAACCACCAGCCGGATCGCTTCCGGCTTTTTTCCAACCACTTCAAGGGCATTAAGCAGGGCAGCACTCGAAATAATTGCCGTGCCATGCTGATCATCGTGCATCACGGGAATAGACATTTCCTCCCGTAGGCGCTCCTCAATTTCAAAACACTCCGGAGCCTTGATATCCTCCAGATTAACCCCACCAAAGGTGGGCTCTAATAGCTTAACCGTCTCGACAAATTTATCTACATCCTTAGTGTTGATTTCTATATCGAACACATCAATATCCGAGTAAATCTTGAACAACACCGCCTTGCCCTCCATTACGGGTTTGGAAGCCTCTGGGCCAATATCCCCAAGCCCCAAAACAGCAGTCCCATTTGTGATCACCGCCACAAGATTCCCTTTCGCAGTATACTTGTACACATCCTCGCGATTGGCAGCAATTTCCAGACAGGGCTCCGCCACACCGGGCGAGTAGGCTAATGAAAGGTCACGTTGATTTTCGGTTTCCTTTGTAGGCACAACCGCAATTTTACCAGGCCGGCCTTTAGCGTGGTATTCCAGGGCATCCTCCTTGCGAATCTTCTTTTTACTCATGGTGTTTAATACGTGTTAGGAAGCGCGAAGATACTGCATTGAGCGGTATTCCGGCTATCCTGTCCAACCGGCCTACTCGATCATTGATGTAGGTACTTTACTGCCAGAGCCGGGCTTCCAAAAAAAATGGAGGTACATCCAACCCAAAATACTAAAAAAAGCAGCAAATAGAAACACCGTAGGCATCCGCTCTACCTGACTACCAAAATACCAACCACTAAAAAAAGCACCTGTCCCAATTGCAATTTCCAAGGCAATGTACATCGTAGCCAAAGCCCTACCCCGTTGATGCGGCGCGCTCAAATCAACGGTCCAGGCATTGATCGCTGGCGAAAATATTCCATTCCCAAAACCAAATAGAATCCCTCCCAAACAAAAAACCCAAAACCGATCTGCAAAGGCCATTAATACCATAGAAAACGCCAAGACCCATGCCGATACTTTTAAAACAGGCACCCTCCCTACCCGATCCGAAATGCGTCCCGCAAAAATCCGGGTTGAAGCGCTGGACAAGGTAAAAATAGCAAAAAACGTCCCTCGGTTACTTACTCCCAGGTGATCACTCAAATCAGGGACCATCGTCAGCACGACCCCATAACAGACGTAACAAAAAACCATCACAATGCCCGCAGGAAGGGCCGCAGGATCGTACAAATCCTCCTTGCCAATCCGCAGTAATCGCCAAGAAAAAGGCCGAGGAGTCACCAAGGTCTCCGGCATATTCATCAATACCATAATTGACAAGACCGCCAAACCAGAGGATAAGTAAAACATGGCGTCCAATCCAGCAGTAGAAGCCACCCAACTCCCTAACAAGGGCGCCGAAGAGGCTCCCAAACTTAAACTAATCCCCAGAATCCCCATGGCCTCTCCCCTTTTTCCAGCAGGAACCGTGTCCGCTACATACGCAGAAGTAGCCGTCGGTTTAAAACCCGTCGAAAAACCATGTAAGAAACGAAGTAGCAAAAATCCGTTCACAAAATGCAAAACCGGATAAAAAGCACTACAAATGACACAAGCCAGGGTCCCAACATACATCACCGGCAAGCGCCCAACCGTGTCCGTTAATTTTCCACTAAAAGGACGAGAAAGTCCCGCCGTGATGGTAAAAAGGGCAATAATCAAGCCCTTCTGGTCTCCACCACCCATGCCCTCCAAATAGGCCGGTAGCTCCGGCACTATCATGTTAAAACTTCCCGCAAAAAGCGCATGTGAAAGGCAAAGCAGTAGAAATGGCCGCGTGTAAATCCGCTCCTGCCCTCCCCCTTCGTTCAAATCCATCCCCCAAAGGTACAGACTGTTGGGCAGATCCTATGTCCATCTACTCCGCCAAATCCGAAATCCACCAAGGTTTACCTGGAGGAACGCTGCTTCATCGCCTCCATCCATTGCAACAACACGTACACCGACCGCCAAAAAATCAAGACCACCAAAGCAAAAAACGAGACCCAATAGTACACCAACCCCGACGCACCCGCCCCGGATGCCCCAATAAAGTTGGCGTGCCCCATCATCCAAACCACCCAAACCCAAAACAACAACCCTGCCTGCCAGGCCATTAACCCACGCTCCGAAAACCAAGCCCTTCCCACGGCGATCGGCATACCGACCGTCAAAAACAGCGCTAATAAACCACTTACCAATCGGACCGGCAAGAGCTCCATCCCAATCGTCCAATAATGTACCAGCATCAGCAACCAGTATGCTCCATACAGAAGTGCGAAATCGCGAAACAAACGGTATTTAGGGACAAAATAAGGCTCTGAACGTTCAAAATTCGCCCGTAAAGTGGCATATCCCATCAATACCAAAAAGTAAACCAGCGCCAAACGACCTACCCACTCCTCCGCAAACGTAAAAAAAACAAGCCCCAAAGCCGAATCCCGAGTATAGCCAAAGCCAATAATTAATGACAAAAGCACTATGCCTAAAGCCAACCAATACGCTGATAAGCGTTCAACCCCTTTACTAAACATACCTAAAAATCCTTTTAACTAAAAACGCCCGAAGATAAGTAGCGATCGCCACGATCACAAACAATAAACACCAAAATTCCTTCTTCCAACGTCGCAGCCAGACGGGCCGTGGCAGCCATCGCTCC
>CANHDG010000042.1 GCA_947459365.1 Saprospirales bacterium | reverse complement strand
CTTTGCTCTGGTTCCATTTTCCACCACATTTTCCAAGACCATTTGGTTGATTTGGAATTGATCATCGTAATTGGTGGACGATAAATAAGTGCCACTATCCCGAACCATGGTTTTAAAGTACCAATAATCAGGTAGGGAAACCCCATTGACGTTCATTTCATACACATAGACCAATCCAGCAAGTAATTCAGGAATCGGGTAATAGTAGTTTTTAATAGAGCGAGTTGAAGGGCCTGACTGGCATTCAGCCATTATCAGGAGCAACATTCCAATATAAAACGATCTGATCAGCATTGAAAAGCAAAATTTGACGCAAAGAAAGACAAGTTCTGTACCTTTGATACATGGAAAATACAAACATAAGAACAATTGTAGTAACGGGAGGTACTAAGGGCCTAGGTCGTGCGATCTCAGAAGCATTTGGTGGCCGGGGCTGGCGTGTATTGGTCTGTTCCCGCACTCCTGCCGATTTGGAGCAGGCGGAGCAGGAGTGGGCAGTACAGTTTCCAGACGCACAGCTATTGACCTTTCCAGCAGATGTCAGCAAGAAAGCAGAGGTAATGGACTTTGTTCAGTTTATCCGGCAGCACACCGAGCGTGTGGAGGTGTTGGTAAACAATGCAGGCGTCTTTATTCCAGGTCAGGTGACCCAAGAAAGCGATGGTGTGCTGGAGACCCTGATGGAAACCAATTTATACAGTGCGTATCATTTGACGAGAGGGGTATTACCCTTGATGGGAGCCGGGAGTCACCTATTTAATATGTGTTCTGTGGCTAGTTTGATGGCCTATCCGAATGGAGGTTCCTACAGTATCTCGAAGCACGCCTTGCTGGGTTTTACCAAGGCCTTGAGAGAAGAGCTAAAGCCAGTGGGCGTTAAAGTAACGGCCGTGTTGCCGGGAGCGACTTGGTCGGACTCTTGGGCAGGAGTAGAGCTGCCAGAAGAGCGGTTGATGCAGGCTACTGACATTGCCAAGATGATTTGGGCGGCTTACGACCTCTCGGAAAGTGCGGTGGTCGAAGAATTGCTGATTCGCCCACAGTTGGGGGATCTGTAAAAAGGGCTTCATACAGCGATATAGATTTGCTGATCAATATCTCGCCAGATACGAACCGTAGGGTAGTGGCTAAATAGGTGGGCAAAGGCGATGTGGAAATCCTGGGCTGTCAATTCGAGGTCTTCTTCTGCTCGACGATGGTAATCCATCAAGCGTTGCCAGATAGGAATAGGAATCTGGGTGTCCCAGGCCAAATTGGTAAGGCTTAGTTCAAAAGGGGAATGCATGAGGGTATGGAGGTATTGAAAAAGAAGTTTGGAGAGGAAGTGTTTATCGGTGATACGGTAGGGATAAACCCGTTTCATTTTATTGTTCATCTTTTTTTTGAAAAAATAATAAAATAAACTTGGTAATGACAACTTAGTATAGTTACCTTTGCAGCCGCTAACAAGATATACGATTATCGATAAGATATTTGGCAAACTTAAAGCAAATTAGTTCTCTTATTCACTTAGTAAGGCAATGAATCAAAAAATTCGCATTAAATTACGTTCTTACGATTACAATTTGGTAGATAAGTCTACTGAAAAGATCGTTAAGACAGTACGTGCGAGTGGGGCAATGGTCACAGGACCGATTCCGCTGCCAACCGAGAAAGAAGTATTCACTGTATTGCGTTCACCGCACGTGAATAAAAAAGCTCGTGAGCAGTTCCAGTTGCGCACCCACAAGCGCTTGATTGAAATTTACACGCCCACCCAGAAAACGGTGGATGCGCTCTCCAAATTGGAACTTCCGAGCGGCGTTGATATTCAAGTCAAGTTGACATAACGTCAGTACACAGTATTATTCAGATTCAAGTTGGTTGTTTCCGATTGTTGTCAAAGTGTTCATAAATTTATGAATAACTGATAAGGTCGAAAGCGGTTCCGGTTCCTCGGAAAGACGCTTTTTTTCGTGCCCGCAACATTGGTTCCATTTGATTCTTTTTAACGTCTTTGTAAATTACAATTGACAAACATCGTTCAATAACTAAATAAATCAACGCAACGTGAACGGTTTGATTGGAAAAAAAATCGGTATGACCAGCGTGTATGACGCAACAGGCAAAAATGTAGCCTGTACCGTTATCGAGTTAGGTCCTTGTGTAGTGACTCAGGTCCGCACAGAAGATAAAGATGGTTACGCAGCCCTTCAGTTGGCTTACGGTAACCGCAAAGAAAAGAACACCCCATCCGCTTTGATTGGGCATTTCAACCAAGCCAATACGGCTCCAAAAGCGAAAGTATTGGAGTTTCGCGGGATGACTTTGGCCAAGCAGCTAGGCGATACCATCACTGTGAGCGAAGTTTTTGCTGAAGGTGACAAGGTAAATGTCGTAGGTACTTCTAAAGGTAAAGGCTTTCAGGGGGTTGTTAAGCGCCACGGATTCGGTGGTGTTATGCAACAAACACACGGTCAGCACGATCGTCTGCGCGCTCCGGGTTCTTTGGGTAACTCGTCTTTTGCAGCTAAGGTAATGAAAGGCATGCGCATGGCGGGTCAAATGGGTAACGAACGCGTTAAGGTTCGTCGCTTGAAAGTCCTGAAGGTGTTTGCAGACCAGAATTTAATTTTGATTAAAGGTGCTGTACCTGGTCATAACGGCGCTTTTGTAGTAATTGAAAAATAAACCTTTATCGGCATCTAGCAATGAAACTCACGGTATATAATAAAGAAGGTAAAGACACCGGTCGCACGGTCGAGTTGCCTGAAGATATCTTCGCTATCGAGCCCAACGAGCACAGTGTATGGCTCGATGTGAAGCGGTACCTGAATGCACAGCGCCAGGGTACACACAAATCCAAAGAGCGCTCAGAAATGAGCGGATCTACCCGCAAGCTGCACCGTCAGAAAGGGACTGGTGGATCACGTAAAGGTGATATCAACAACCCGCTTTACCGCGGTGGTGGTCGGGTTTTTGGCCCGCGTCCACGCAATTACGACATACAGGTAAATGCAAAAGTAAAGCGTTTGGCTCGTCGCAGTGCCTTGTCGTCTAAAGCAAGTGCTGGAAGTATCATAGTGGTAGAAGACTTCAGCTTTGAAGCTCCTAAAACCAGCGCTTTCCGCACCATTCTTTCAGCTCTGAAAGTAGACGATAAGAAGCCATTGACAATTACAGCAGAATACGACAAGCAATTGTATCTTTCTTGCCGCAACCTGCCAACCGCTTCCATCGCCCCTGCGAAAGATCTGAATACCTACCAAATCTTAAAGGCAGGTGTGTTGGTCATCTCAGAAAGTGCAATCGCACACATCAAGGAAAATTGCGCTTAACATTTAACTCAGGCTCATTATCATGGCGAAGCAAATATTGATTAAACCGGTCATTACGGAAAAATCTTCCAAATTGTCCGACAAAGCAAATACATTTACCTTTGTGGTAAATAAAAATGCCAATAAAATTGAAATCCGGAAAGCCGTTGAGGATATGTTTAAAGTGAGTGTGGCAAATGTAAATACGGCCATTATGCCGGGTAAACCAAAGTCACGCAGTACAAAAACAGCCATCGTACGCGGTACAAAGTCTGCTTATAAGAAAGCATTTGTAACCCTTACTCCGGGCGAAACTATTAATATCTTCGGTTCTGACGAACAAGAGTAATTATTAAATTATTAATAATGGCAGTCAAAAAATTTAACCCAATCACCCCAGGAACACGTTTCCGCGTGGCGTCTGATCGTAAGGAATTGACTCGTGGTTATGAACCGGAGAAATCTTTACTTTACACCATCGGTGCAACTGGTGGACGTAACTCTGACGGTCGTCGTACTATGCGCTACCGCGGTGGGGGACATAAGCGCCGTTTCCGTGTAGTTGATTTTCAACGCGACAAGGGAGGGGTAGCAACAGTTGATAGTATCCAGTATGATCCAAACCGCAGTGCTTTCATTGCATTGGTGAAGTTCAGTGATGGTGAGAAGAGTTATATTCTCGCAACCAAGGGAATGAAACCTGGTGATACAGTAGAATCGGGTAGAGGTGTAGCTCCAGAAAATGGAAATTGCATGTACCTTTCTGAAGTTCCGTTGGGTGCATTTATCCACAATATTGAAATGCAGCCAGGTGCTGGTGGAGTACTCGTACGCAGTGCAGGCACTTCAGCAACATTGGTGGGTCGTGAAGACCGTTACGCTGTAGTTCGTATGCCTTCAGGTGAGGTTCGCCGTATTTTGGCAAGCTGCCGCGCTACCATCGGGATCATCGGCAATGCTGACCACAACCTCGAGGTGATGGGTAAAGCAGGTCGTAACCGCTGGAAAGGACGCCGTCCGCGTACTCGTCCAGTAGTGATGAACCCAGTGGATCACCCAATGGGTGGTGGTGAAGGACGCGCATCCGGTGGTCACCCACGTAGTAGAAAAGGTATTCCATCTAAAGGCTTGAAAACGCGCAGCCGTACAAAGGCATCCAATGCGCTAATCATTAGCCGGAAGAAAAAAGGATAATTTATCAACAATAAAATAAACGGAGGAAAAAATTATGCCTCGTTCGCTGAAAAAAGGTCCGTACATCCACTACGCTTTGCTTGAAAAGATTCAAAAATCTAAGCAAAGCACTCGGAAACAGGTAATTAAAACCTGGAGCCGTGCTTCGATGATTATCCCCGATATGGTCGGCGAAACTATCGCGGTGCACAACGGAAAAACGTTCGTACCAGTTTTTGTAACTGAAAATATGGTTGGTCACAAGTTGGGTGAGTTCTCTCCTACCCGCAACTTCCGTGGTCACGCCGGAAATAAAAAGTAAAAAATGGAAGCTGTAGCAAGACTTAAAAACTGTCCAATGTCACCACGCAAAATGCGTCTGGTGGTGGATAATATCCGCGGCAAGCGTGTAGAAGATGCACTGGTCATCCTCAAATACACCAACAAAGAAGCTGCTGTTTGGCTGGAAAAGCTGTTGCTCTCTGCAATCAATAACTGGGAGCAAAAAGCTGAACAGGACGGAGGCGCCGATGAGTTCCAACTCTACATCAAAACGGCTCATGTCGATCCAGGTGGTATCATCTATCGCTTCTTGCCGGCCCCTCAAGGCCGTGCTTACCGGGTTCGCAAACGCCGTAACCACGTAACCATCGTGGTCGAAAATAAACTGGCGCTCGAATCCGAAGCATAAATCGAACTGATCGCACTTAAATAACAAATCGCTTAAATACACTCCATATAATGGGTCAAAAAGCAAATCCAATTGGCAACCGTTTAGGAATTATCCGCGGCTGGGATTCTAACTGGTTCGCAGATAAAGATTACGCACTCAAGGTAGTAGAAGATGAAAAGATTCGCGCCTATCTGCGGGTTCGTAAGCCTAAAACAGCCAATAATGATCCGCGCGATCGTAACAAGCCTGTTCAAAATGGCGTAAGCCGCGTGATTATTGAACGTACCATGAAACGGGTGACTGTTACCATTCATACTAGCCGCCCCGGTATTATTATCGGTAAGGGTGGAACTGAGGTGGATATGATCAAAGATGAGCTTAAAATGCTCACCGGTAAAGATGTCCAAATCAATATCTTTGAAATCCGTAAGCCTGAACTGGACGCTACCGTAGTGGGTGACCAGATCGCCAAGCAGCTTGAAGGCCGTGCTAATTATCGCCGTGCAATCAAGTCCGCTATTCAGGCAACCATGCGTGCGGGTGCAGAAGGAATTAAAATTCGTATCGGGGGGCGTCTGGCAGGCGCCGAGATCGCTCGTACGGAAGAATACAAGGAGGGTCGTACTCCACTCCATACATTCCGCGCTGATATTGACTATGCAAATGTTGAAGCCCTAACCGTTTATGGTAAATTGGGAATCAAAGTGTGGATCTTTAAAGGAGAAGTACTCCAGAAGCGTGAATTGACTCCATTCGCTGCCGCTGAAGGCACTGGAGGCGAGCGCAGCAACACAGGCGATCGTCGCGGAGGCGGTGACCGTCGTGGAGGTGGTGAACGCCGCGGAGGTGGTGAACGCCGCGGAGGTGGCGGAGAACGCCGTGGAAGTGGTGATCGTCGCGGAGGTGGTAGTGGTGAACGCCGCGGAGGTGGCGGAGAACGTCGCGGCGGCGGCGGCAATCGCTCCTAGTCCATTCCTCTCCTCTCGATAATTAGAATCTAGACGGTTGCCGTCTTGTCTGTTGTCGAATCTTTCAGCCCTCTAAATGTATGGCTACAATTAAATTAAGTCATTGATTGACAAGCATTTAAAAAAATATTTAAAATGTTACAGCCAAGACGCACGAAATATCGGAAGCAACATAAAGGCCGCAATACCGGGCTTGCCTATAAAGGTAGCTCTATTTCTTTCGGCTCTTTTGGATTGAAAGCCTTGGAGCATAGCCGTATCACCGGCCGCCAAATTGAAGCTGCCCGTATCGCCCTCACTCGTAATATGAAAAGAGAGGGTAAGGTCTGGATCCGTATTTTCCCAGATAAGCCAATTACCTCTAAGCCAGCCGAAGTACGTATGGGTAAAGGTAAAGGTGCTGTTGATCATTACGTAGCGCTGGTCCAGCCTGGACGTATCATTTTTGAAATCGAAGGGGTAAGTCCTGAAATTGCAACGGAAGCACTCCGTCTGGCAGCTCAGAAGTTGCCAATTCTTTGCAAAATGGTGACACGTTACGACTTCGAAGGATAAAAAATAACCCGGGTTAAGGCAAATCAGCTGGCACCCGATTAAACAACTCATAAGTAATGGCTAAGCAAAACTTGGTACTTGCTGACAAAAGCGCGGAAGAATTGCAGGCAGAATTAGATGGCTTGCAAGGTGAATTGACCACCATGAAGTTCGACCACGCCGTAAAAGGCCTGGCTAACCCCATGGAACTGCGTCAAATGCGCCGCAACATCGCTCGGATTATGACTGAACTTCGCCAACGCGAATTATCGTCTATGCCGGCTGAATCTCTTGAAATGCGTTCTAAAATCCGCGCGCGTCGCCGCCGCCAAAAATAATTAATACGATCACAATGGAAGTACGTAACCTTCGCAAACAGAAAATCGGTACGGTCGTCTCCGATAAAATGGATAAAACCATTGCCGTGATGGTAGAGCGCCGACTGATGCACCCTATCTACGGAAAATTCGTGAAGCGGACTAAAAAATTCTTCGCCCACGATGAAGAGAATACCTGCAAGGTAGGCGATAAAGTACGCATCATGGAAACGCGCCCACTCAGCAAAAATAAATGCTGGCGCTTGATCGAGGTCCTCGAGCGTGCTAAATAAGGCATCCTTCAAGCGGTCTTACTCAGTTTAATTGTCAAAAGAAAAAATCATAAGTCATGATTCAGCAAGAATCTCGCTTAAATGTAGCCGATAATTCCGGCGCTAAAGAAGTACTCTGCATCCGTGTTTTGGGTAGTACCAGACAACGTTATGCTTCCATCGGTGACAAAATCGTGGTGACGGTTAAAGACGCATCACCCGGCGGTGTCAAAAAAGGAACAGTCTCTAAAGCGGTTATCGTACGCACTAAAAAAGAAATCCGCCGCCGCGATGGATCCTATATCCGCTTCGACGACAATGCAGTTGTTCTTTTGAATAACTCAGACGAACCACGCGGTTCTCGTATCTTTGGTCCTGTAGCGCGTGAATTGCGCGATAAAGACTATATGCGTATCGTCTCCCTGGCACCAGAAGTACTATAATTTTTCACTTTAGCAAGGTTTTACAATGGCCACTCAGCAAAAGGTAAAGCGCTTTAAGCTCAAACAAAATATCCGCTCCGGTGATAACGTAGTCGTTATAGCAGGAGATGACAAAGGCAAAACCGGTGTGGTGATTGCCGTACAACTCGACAAACAGCGTGCAATCGTTGAAGGTGTCAATATCGTCAAGAAACACGTAAAAGCTACTCAAGATGCTGAGGGCGGTATCCAAGAAATGGCTGCACCCGTGCACTTGTCTAATCTTGCACTGGTTGACCCTAAGACTGGAAACGCTACTCGTGTAGGTCGTAAACTCGTGGACGGTAAAAGTGTCCGCTATTCTAAGAAAACTGGAAATATCATCTAACGATGAAATACGAAGCTCGTCTTAAGACAAAATACAAAAAAGAAACTGTTCCAGCTCTTATGGCGCAGTTCAATTATTCCTCTGTGATGCAGGTTCCAAAATTGGAGAAAATCTGTATCAACCAGGGAATAGGTGACGCAACCGGTGATAAGAAATTAATCGATATCGCTGCGCAAGACCTCACCACCGTGACCGGTCAAAAGGCTGTGCCTACCAAGGCAAAGAAATCAGTCTCTAACTTTAAGTTGCGGGAAGGTATGCCAATCGGTGTTCGCGTTACCCTACGCGGAGAACGTATGTACGAATTCCTTGATCGCTTTATCTCTATCTCCATGCCGCGTGTACGCGACTTCCGTGGTCTTAATGATAAGTCGTTCGATGGTCGTGGCAACTACTCCATGGGTATTACTGAACAAATCATCTACCCCGAGATTGATATCGATAAGGTAAATAAAATCATGGGTATGGATATTACCTTCGTAACTTCCGCTAAAACGGACGCCGAAGCTTACGCCTTACTAAAGGAACTAGGTGTTCCATTCGTAAAACGTTAATTTCAACTGCAAACCACTCAAACGCTTCTATAAAGCAATGGCAAGAAAATCTATCATCGCCCGCGAACATAAGCGCGAACGCCTGGTGGCTAAGTACGCTGGTCTTCGCAAGAAACTAAAAGAAGAGGGCGACTACGATGCGCTCGATAAACTCCCGCGTAATGCTAGCCCTGTTCGCTTGCACAATCGCTGCAAACTCACTGGTCGTCCAAAAGGTTACATGCGTAAATTTGGGATATGCCGTGTTAAGTTTCGTCAAATGGCGCTTGATGGCAAAATTCCAGGAATCACTAAGTCTTCTTGGTAGTCACGCAGTTGTAATAAAATAGGGGTGCAAGTGCTACTTCATTCCGCTCAATTATTAAATCACTCAATCATATAATATAATGCAAGTCACCGATCCGATAGCAGATTACTTGACCCGCATCCGCAACGCTCAGATGGCGGGCCATCGTATCGTGGAGATCCCCGCTTCTAATTTAAAGAAGCGTATCACGGAGATTTTGTATGAGCAAGGCTATATTCTCAAATATACCTTTGATAGCGAAGGCGCTCACAAACAAGGGGTTATCAAAATCGCCCTCAAGTACGACCCATTGACGAAAAAGCCAGTCATCCAAAAGTTGGCTCGCGTAAGTCGCCCAGGTCTGCGTCGCTTCTCAAATTCATCCAGCATCCCACGTGTAATCAATGGCCTTGGTACCATGATCGTCTCTACTTCTAAAGGCGTGATGACCGATAAGCAAGCCAAAGAACACAATGTAGGCGGCGAATTGCTCTGTTACGTATATTAATCTGGGAGTTATCCGGGTTCTTCATACCCTCAATCTAAATTGAATCAGCAATCCTCTTTTCTACACATCATTCTTTATTCATACTTGAGTTAGAATATGTCTCGTATAGGTAAACTCCCGATTGAACTTCCCGCAAAAGTGGAAGTACTTGTTGCCTCTGATAATACAGTTACTGTGAAGGGTCCTAAAGGTTCTCTTTCACAGAAGGTAGATCCCGACATCAGTGTCGCTGTTGAAGATGGTAAAATTAATGTCACTCGCCCTACAGACCAAAAGCGGCATCGCTCGCTTCACGGTCTGTACAGAGCGCTCATCAGTAATATGGTGGTGGGTGTTAGTGATGGCTATGTCCGTGAAATGGAGGTAATCGGTGTCGGTTACCGCGTCGAAAATCAAGGTAACTTGCTGACGCTAACCATCGGCTACTCTCACCCGGTTATTTTCTCCATTCCAGCCGAAATCAAATTGACGACGGCCATGGAAAAGGGTTCTGCTCCGCTGATCCGTTTCGAAGGTATCGACAAGGAACTCCTCGGCCAAGTTTGTGCAAAGGTCCGTTCTTTCCGTAAGCCTGAACCTTACAAAGGGAAAGGTATCATGTTCAAGGGTGAACAAATTCGTCGCAAAGCTGGTAAGACAGCTGGCGGTAAGAAGTAATCTTAACTGAATTATCGTTGGTACCGGTCGGTATCGGTCCAATAACTTATTCGTTTTTACAATGAAACGCACAAAAAAAGAAAGTCGCCATCGGATCCATCTTCGGATCCGCAGCAAAATAAAGGGAACCACTGAGCGTCCTCGCTTGTCTGTCTTCCGCTCCAATAAGTCCATCTATTGTCAGCTAATTGACGATACTAAAGGCCTTACCGTCGCTGCCGCTTCTTCTCACAACCTCGATTCAAAGTCCGCTGGCGTTGAACAGGCTGTGGCAGTCGGTAAATTGGTGGCTGAGCGCGCTCTAGCTGCTGGGGTTAAGAATGTCGTTTTCGACCGCGGTGGCTACTTGTACCATGGCCGTGTAAAGGCTCTGGCAGATGGCGCTCGTGAAGGTGGCCTGCAATTTTAACCGAATCCCTTATCACCACTCAGCAATTTAACTTTTGCAAATGGCAAAGCAAAATTTTGATAAATCAAATGCTTCTTCCAGTGAAGCACCCGAACTCAAGGAAAAATTAGTAGCACTTAACCGTGTTTCTAAAGTTACCAAAGGAGGTCGTACCTTTACTTTCGCAGCTGTCGTTGTTATTGGTGATGGCAAGGGTACCATCGGTCAGGGCCTAGGCAAGGCCCGTGAGGTTTCCGAAGCGATCGCTAAAGCACAAAAAGACGCAGAAAAAAATCTGGTAAAAGTGCCTATTATTAATGGTACTATTCCACACGAGGCACATGGTAAGTACGACTCCGGTCGGGTATTTATCAAACCTGCTGCTCACGGTACCGGTGTAATCGCAGGTGGTGCTATGCGCGCAGTGCTCGAAATGGTAGGCGTACACGACGTTCTTGCAAAATCACAAGGTTCTTCTAACCCGCACAATGTCGTAAAAGCTACTATCGAAGCTCTCAAAAGTTTGAGAAGCCCTTCCGAAATCGCTCGGATGCGTGGCATTTCTATGGAAAAACTCTTTAATGGCTAATACCATGAGCAAAATTAAAATTACCCTCGTTAAAAGCCCGATCGATAAGAGCAAGCGTCAAAAAGACACACTCAAGTCTCTCGGCTTTAATAAAGTAAATCAAACTGTTGAACGCGAGAATAATCCGCAAACAATGGGTATGATTCGTGTTGTAGAACATTTGGTGCAGGTTGTTGAAGCCTAAATCCAGCTCTTCTTCGTATTTGTTAATATTTAACATTCAGTATAATGGAACTCGGTAATCTCCGTCCTGCAGAAGGCTCTGTAAAAACCCGTAAACGTATCGGTCGCGGTACTGGTTCTGGTCGTGGTGGTACTTCTACTCGTGGTCACAAGGGTGACAAAGCACGTAGCGGTTTTAAGGCAAAACGTGCACACGAAGGTGGTCAGACTCCCATGCAACGTCGTCTGCCAAAACGCGGTTTCAAGAACATCAATCGTGTTGAATATGTTCCGCTTAACCTGGCTGCTCTCGAAGTCCTCGTTAAGAAGTCCGGAACATCCAACTTTACCCTCGAATCGTTGGTCGGTCTGGGTGTTGCTAAGGCAACTCAACGGATTAAGATCCTCGGTACTGGTAAATTGACAGCTAAAGTAGATATTGCTGCTCACGCTGTTTCTCAATCGGCTCGCACCGCTATCGAATCCCTCGGTGGCTCTGTTACTATCGCTTAAAATCCACTGCTGACGTAATGAAATTTCTTACGGTCATAAAAAATATCTGGAGCATTAAAGAATTGCGTGAGCGTATTGTTTTCACGTTGCTCCTGTTGCTCATCTACCGTGTTGGTACATGGGTGGTACTTCCAGGCGTTGTACCAAAGGCTCTCAAAAACTACGGAGGTGAGAATACTTCCGGTGACCTTTTGGGTTTGGTAAATACTTTTACTGGAGGTGCTTTTGACAATGCGGCGATCTTCGCATTAGGTGTAATGCCCTATATCACGGCTTCTATCATCGTTCAACTCCTTGGTTTTGCTGTTCCGTATTTTCAACGGCTTCAAACAAAAGAGGGTGAAAGCGGTAGGAAGCGCCTGAATCAGATAACACGTGTGTTAACCATTGCTATTGCTTTGGTCCAAGCTGGTGGTTACCTTCAGATGGTCCGTGGTATGCAGGGTGCCGTCTCACCAAACATTGCTCCGTCTTTGTTTTGGTTTGGTAACTTGATTGTTTTGACCGCAGGTACTATCTTTTGTATGTGGTTGGGCGAGCGCATCACGGACAAGGGGATTGGTAATGGTATATCTTTGATCATTCAGGCTGGTATCATTGCTAGGTTGCCTCAAGCATTCATTTTCGAATTCCAGAATCTGTTCGGAGACAATCGTTTGTTGCTTTTCTTTGTGGAGATGATCTTGTTCTTCCTCATCGTGATGGCTACTGTGCTGGTTGTGCAAGGTGTCCGTAAAATTCCACTCCAGTTTGCAAAGCGAATGGTGGGACGCTCCGGAGCAAGTATGCCTCAATCTAGTGCTCGTGATTACCTTCCTTTAAAAGTTAATTCTGCAGGTGTAATGCCGATCATCTTCGCTCAGGCCTTGATGTTCCTTCCTGCTACTGCAATGACTTATATCAACGGAACGGGATCTGCTGCTGGAACTTCAATGTTTAGTGATATCTATTCTTTCGGTTATAACCTGGCTTTTTTCATTTTGATCGTTGTGTTCACCTATGTGTACACGGCCCTTATGATCAATCCAGGTAACTATGCTGACTATCTCAAGCGTAGTAATGCCTTTATCCCAGGTGTCAAGCCGGGTGAAGCTACATCTGAGTATATTGATAACATTATGACCCGTATTACTTTGCCAGGCGCTGTTTTCCTTGGGTTACTCGGTATCTTGCCATCTTTAGCTGCTTCTTTTGGTGTTAACCAACAGTTTGCCCTTTTCTTTGGTGGTACAACATTGTTGATTATGGTGGGTGTGGCTCTAGATACACTTCAAGTTATTGAAAGCTACTTGTTGACCTCCAAATACGATGGTTTGATTAAGTCTGGCCGCATTCAGGGTCGTTCTTCTCAAGGTGTTCAGGTTGGTCAGCCTCAGTAATCAGTTTTCATAACCATGGGGGTGTTCACGCAGGGTCAAGGTCGTAACATAATTTACAAGACGGCAGAAGAAATTGAGTTGATTCGTCATTCTTGTATTTTGAATTGTAAAACCTTGGCTCATGTTGCTTCAATTCTTAAGCCCGGAGTGACAGGTGCACAAATTGACCAAGCTGCAGAGACTTTCATAAGGGATCACAAGGCAGTGCCCGCTTTTAAAGGGTATGGAAGTTCTTCTAATCCTTTTCCAGCTACTTTGTGCATTTCTTACAACGACATCGTTGTTCATGGGGTGCCGAGCAAACGGGAGTTCAAAGAAACGGATGTGGTTTCTGTCGATTGTGGTGTCTTGATGAATGGTTTTTACGGAGATGCTGCTTATACGTTTGCGATGAATAAGGTTGCTCCTGAGACAATCGAATTATTGGAAGTTACCTATTGTTCGTTGTATTTAGGGATTAGACAGGCAATCGTTGGTAATCGAATCGAAGATATTTCTTTCGCTGTGCAAGATTATTGCGAGCGAAAACATAAGTACGGTGTGGTACGGGAGTTGGTTGGTCATGGTTTAGGTCGTTCTTTACACGAAGAGCCTGAAGTGCCCAATTTTGGCAAGCGTGGAAGAGGAATCGTAATGCGTGAAGGTTTGGTGATCGCAATCGAGCCAATGGTTAATCAGAGGCTTAGAGATGTTTACCAAGGCAATGATGGTTGGACCATTCGGACAAAAGATCATTTGCCAAGTGCACACTACGAACATACAGTGGCTGTCAAGAAAGGAGCTGCGGATATCCTATCCGATCACAGCTTTATTTTAGATGAAATAAAAAATAATCCTGAAATGCAAATTATTTTGCCAAAAATGTAGACCTTTGCACCCCGAATCAAAAACGACCAAATTTTACATTTTTAAGGCATTTTATGGCAAAAGAAGATTTGATAAAACAAGACGGCGTGGTAGATGAGGCGCTTTCTAATGCGAATTTTAAAGTTCGATTAGAAAATGGTCATATTATCCTCGCTACAATTTCGGGTAAGATGCGGATGCACTACATTAGAATTTTACCTGGAGATAAGGTGTCTATTGAAATGTCGCCCTATGATTTAACCAGGGGGAGAATTATTTATCGTTATAAATAAAAAACAGCTATACAATGAAAGTCAGACCGTCCATTAAAAAGCGTTCTGCTGATTGCAAGATTGTGCGTCGTAATGGCAAACTTTATGTAATTAACAAGAAAAATCCCAAGTTCAAGCAACGTCAGGGATAAACTTATCTGTCGAACAACAAATTTATCTGTACAATATGGCACGTATTGCAGGCGTTGATTTGCCTAAAAATAAGCGGGGCGTCATCGGACTAACTTACATTTATGGTATCGGTCTACCGACGGCAAAGCTCATTCTTGAAAAAGCGGGAATGGATGAGAGCACAAAGGTTGATAACTGGACCGATGAGAATATTAAGGCCATCACGCGTATTATCGCTGATGAGTTCAAAACGGAAGGTCAATTGCGTTCTGAAGTTCAAATGAACATCAAGCGTTTGATGGATATTGCTTGCTATCGTGGTTTGCGCCACCGTAAGGGTCTTCCACTTCGTGGACAACGGACTCGTACCAATGCGCGTACTCGTAAGGGCAAGCGTAAGACAGTAGCTAACAAGAAGAAAGCTACTAAATAAAATATCATTGGATAAAGAGGGTTGTTATCTTCTTTTCTATTTAAGGCATTTTTACTACAATGGCAAAAGGCTCAGCAAAAAAAGTTGTTAAGCGCAAGGTTAAGGTGACTCCTGATGGGTTGGCTTTTATCCAAGCTAGTTTCAACAATCTGATTATTTCAGTAACGAACAAACAAGGGGAAGTGGTTTCTTGGGCAAGTGCCGGCAAGGCTGGTTTCCGCGGTTCTAAGAAGAATACTCCTTATGCGGCTCAGGTAGCAGCAACCGATGCAGCGAAAGTTGCTTTCGACGCTGGTATGCGTACAGTAGATGTTTTTGTGAAAGGACCTGGTTCTGGTCGTGAGGCGGCTATCCGCGCTCTTGATGGTGCTGGTTTGAAGGTGCAAATCATCAACGACGTGACTCCGATGCCTCACAACGGTTGCCGCCCTCCCAAGCGTCGCCGCGTATAATTTTGATTGGGAACTAGTTATCCATTTAACAACGAATACTAAAAAGAATGGCTCGTTATACCGGACCAACTACCAAAAAATCGCGTTCCTTCGGTGAATCGCTCTTTGGGTACGATAAATACTTTGAGAAACGTAAATACCCGCCAGGACAACATGGTCAGTCGCGTAAGCGCAAGGCTGGTTCTGATTATGGACGCCAATTGGCTGAAAAGCAGAAAGCTAAGTATACCTACGGTATCCTTGAAAAGCAATTCTGGCTCACATTTGTCAATGCTACTCGTCGCCACGGCGTAACAGGTGAAGTCCTGTTGCAATTGTTGGAGGCTCGTCTCGATAACACCGTTTTCCGTTTGGGAATATCTCCAACTCGTCGTGGTGCACGTCAGCTGGTTTCCCACCGGCACATCACTGTGAATGGTCAGCTCGTGAATATCCCATCTTATTCCCTGAAACCAGGTGATGTTATTGGTGTTCGTGGTCGTTCAAAAGCAATGGATATCGTGGTAACACATGCTAACGCTAAAACCAGTGATGCCCGTAAATTCGGTTGGTTGGAGTGGAATCCTGACAAAATGGAGGGTGTGTTTTTGGCTTACCCACAGAGGGATCAAATTCCAGAGAAAATCAACGAACAGTTGATCGTCGAATTATACTCTAAGTAAAAATAATTGAGTGCGGAGGATTCTTTTTCTTCCGCACTCCTTTTGCTTTATCTTGTAGTTTGACCCCCTTTTACCAAATAACCCTTTAAATTAGGAGCGTTCCAAGATATGAGTATTCTCTATTTTCAAAAGCCTGAAAAAATCCTGCTTCAGAAAGCAACAGATTTCGAGGGCACTTTTGAATTCAAACCCCTCGAACCCGGTTTCGGCCAGACGGTAGGTAACTCCCTCCGTCGCGTTCTGCTCTCTTCTTTGGAGGGCTTTGCTATTAGTGCGATTCGCATTGGTGGCGTCGATCATGAATTCGCTACCATGAAAGGAGTAGTGGAAGATGTGGTTGATATCGTGCTGAACCTGAAACAAATCCGCTTAAAGTCTCTTGTAAATAGTGCCGATCTTCCCCTTGGTCATTCTGAACGGATCTTCATGACCGTTTATGGCAAAGATGAATTTCGCGCCGGCGATATTGACAGTTCCAACAATGTGTTCAAAGTAATGAACCCTGATTTGTTGATTTGCCGAATGGAGCCTTCTGTTACGCTTGAGTTGGAGCTGACTATTACCAAGGGTCGTGGTTATCAGCCAGCCGATGATGGTGCTCCTAAAGACGCGCCACTCGGGGTTATTCCAATTGATGCTATTTACACTCCAATCAAAAATGTGGCTTACAAAGTGGAAAACACCCGTGTAGGTCAACGTACGGACTACGAAAAGCTTGTTATTGATGTCAAAACTGATGGTACTATCCATCCAGAAGATGCCATTCGGGAAGCTAGTCGTATCCTGATCCAACACTTGATGTTGATCACTGATGAGAACATTACCTTCGATACTCCGTCCAACCGGGAAGAAAATGTAGTGGATGAGCATATCCTGCACATGCGCAAGTTACTAAAAACTTCTTTGGAGGACCTCGATTTGAGTGTTCGTGCTTATAACTGCTTGAAGGCTGCTAAAATCAATTCTTTGGCAGATATGGTTCGTTACGATACCCATGAGCTTCTTAAGTTCCGCAACTTCGGTAAAAAGTCGTTGGTGGAAATTGAAGAGTTGTTGCAGGATAAGGGTCTTACCTTCGGGATGGACCTTGCTAAGTACAAGTTAGAAGAAGATTAGTTTATTTTTTCACAAGTGTAGTAACCGTTGAGCGCTGTTAAGGCGAACCGGTGCTACCACCTAAAGTAAGGTTCTATATAATGAGACACGGAGATAAAATTAACAACCTGGGTCGTACAGCTTCTCACCGGAAAGCAATGCTTTCCAATATGGCTGCTTCTTTGATTTTGCACAAGCGTATTACTACTACTTTGGCAAAAGCAAAAGCCCTTCGGGTGTTTTTTGAGCCTTTGGTTACAAAAGCAAAAGCCAACACTACCCACTCTCGTCGCGTTGTGTTCAGCTACTTGCAGAACAAAGAGGCGATTAAAGAGCTTTTTGGAACAGTATCAGAGAAGGTAGGAGATCGTCCAGGAGGTTATGTTCGTATCATCAAATTGGGTTTCCGTCGCAGTGACGGTACTGAAATGGCAATGATCGAGTTGGTTGATTTCAACGAGGTGTACAATGTGAAGTCATCTAGCGATGCTTCTAAAAAGAAAACACGCCGTGGCCGTCGCACTGGTAGCACTGCTACTCCCGCGGTTGCAGCAGCAGCAGTTGCTGCCCCTGTAGTTGCCGATGTGGTAGAAGAAGCGCCAGCTGTGGAAGAAGCACCTGCTACGGATGCTGCAGATGGTGCGGCTACTCCCGCTGAATAAGAGTTAGCTCCCGGTTTCGGGAGCACCATGGGGGATTAGCTCAGCTGGTAGAGCGCTTGCATGGCATGCAAGAGGTCATCGGTTCGAATCCGTTATCCTCCACCTACAAAGCTCCTTGCGCAAGCAGGGAGCTTTTTTATTGAGATAATAGGGCTACGCCCCTTCCTGTTTGATGCGGGGCTTGGAGTTATTGAGATAACAGGGCTACGCCCCTTCCTGTTTGGTGCGGGGCTTGGGGTTAATGAGATAACAGGGCTACGCCCCTTCCTGTTTGGTGCGTCGTTTGGGGCTATTGAGATAACAGGGCTACGCCCCTTTGCGATTCACGGTTAACTTGGTGTTAGTGCATTAGCGGAGACAAGTCTATTGGGTGACAGCTATTGTAGTAGGTTAAAGCTAGGCGTATGTTGAGGGTCAGCTGAAATGGGGTACCCCAAAATTGGCAATATGGAGTGTTGGTCCCCGCTGCACTTACCCCTCACACAGACTATCTACAAAACACCCGGAAATAGCCCCAATCCAAGGGGCGTAGCCCTGCGATCTCAATAGCCCCAAGCCCCGCACCAAATAGGCAGGGGCGTAGCCCCGTTATCTAGAAAACCCAAGGCGGTGCAATAATCAATAGGGGCAAAGCCCTGTGACTCTACCAATAGTCAGCATTACCATCACAAAACGCATCTTAAATATGAACGTTTGTTTTGACAGACCTGGAGCCTCATTGGGTAATTAATTTCCTTAACTTAATGGCGGTAGACTAAAACCCCATACTGTTTTGTGGGTCGCTTGGGGTTAATGAGATAACAGGGCTACGCCCCTTCCTGTTTGATGCTGGGCTTGGGGTTAATGAGATAACAGGGCTACGCCCCTGCCTGTTTGGTGCGTCGTTTGGGGCTATTGAGATAACAGGGCTACGCCCCTTTGCGATTCACGGTTAACTTGGGTTTAGTACATTAGTGGAGACAAGTCTATTGGG
>CANHDG010000041.1 GCA_947459365.1 Saprospirales bacterium | reverse complement strand
CGAGCAGCTGAAAACACAGATAAAAGCAGATAAGGTAGCCATTGAAGCCTATTTTCTGGAAAAAAATCGCTTTCCAGAGGAACTGGATATTGCGGTGGTGATCCTAAACTACAATACTAGATCCCACTTAGAACAGTACCTGCCCTCTGTCCTGACGAACAGCGGTACCGCTCGAATTATCGTAGCAGATAATGGCTCGCCAGACGACTCCATCGCTTTTTTGGATGCGAATTTTCCACAAGTCGAAGTGCTCGATCTTGAATTCAATTATGGATTTGCAGAGGGTTACAATCGAGCCCTCCAGAACATACCATCAGATTACTACGTAATTTTGAACTCGGATGTGGAGGTTACCCCCAATTGGATCCAGCCTATCATCGGTGCGATGGAAAAGGACCGACAAATTGGAGTGGCTCAACCTAAAATTTTGGAGGATAAACGCCGAGACCGCTTTGAGCATGCGGGCGCTGCGGGGGGCTGGTTGGACTATCTTGGGTATCCCTTTTGCAGAGGCAGGATTTTTACCCACGTTGAGCAGGATTCCGGTCAGTACGATACAGCACAGCCTTGTTTCTGGGCAGCCGGTGCAGCCTTTTTTGTGCGGTCGAAGTTGTACCATCAATTAGGAGGATTTGATGGAGACTATTTTGCACACAACGAGGAGATTGACTTATGCTGGAGAGTTCAACGGTCAGGTTATTCTGTTTGGTGTTTTCCGGAAAGTATCGTTTACCACCTGGGAGGTGGCACGCTGAGCTATGATAGTCCAAGAAAAGTTTTTTTGAACTTTAGAAACAGCCTCTTTACCTTGGTTAAAAATGAGCCAGTAGCCAAGCTCATCTGGTTAATCCCAGCCAGGCTGGTTTTGGATGGTGTTGCGGGTGGAATGTACTTGGCAAAGGGCCAATTTAGGGCCATTCAATCCATTATTCAGGCCCATTTTTCGTTTTATAAACACATTGGAAAATTGCTTCAAAAACGGAAAGATGTAGCAAAACGCGTTTCAGCAATCCAACTTTTTCCTAATAAGAGCTTGGAGGGCGTTCATTTTGGTAGTATTGTTTTTGCCTTCTACATCCAGCGAATCAAACATTTCTCTGAAGTAGTGAAGAAAAAAGGCGGCTAATTAACCCATGGAAAGGGCCCCAGAAAATATCCCGGAGCCCATTTTTTCTGAATTATCTTTACTTGAAGAGCGCGTAATTTAAGGCCAATACGAAACTGGCAGGTCGCTGATCAAAGCTGTAGCTGGATCCTCCAAATACAATTTGTTCCCCAAATCGGTTAAAATTGCCTTCGTAGCGGGCATCCAAAGCAAATCTGCCACCACCTCCAATGGTCACCCCGCCGAGCCAACCCCAACTCAGTTTTTTCCATTCTTCTGAAAATCCCTGAATGTCACTCAGACTGGAATTGGAACTCAAGTGGTAGTTTCCTACAGGTCCCGCATGAAAACGGAAAGGTCCCAATTTAAAACCCAGCAGCAACGGTAGTTGAAGCGTATTGTAGTTAGAACGTTTGATCACCTCGTTCCCTGTGCCCGGGGTGCTGATCTTAAAATCAGTCCGGTTACTTTGAAACAAAACTTCAGGTTGTAGATAAATTCTTTTTCCCATACGGAGGTATATACCTGCCAAAGTTCCAAATTTAATATCATTTACTGCCAAAATATACGATTCGGCTCCTGAACCCACCGTGATATCTTTATACTGTTCTCTTGGGGAAATAATCCCCGCTTTCAATCCCATCGAAAACTGCGCAAAAGAAACAGCTGGCAACACCAGCAACAAGATAAATGCAATAACCAGGTTTTTCATATTTTTTATATTTTGATACAAAACGCTCTTGTATTTTAATTTCGTACTCCAACCTTAATAAAGAATGTTTCTTTAACGCCAATTTAACGTAAGCAGGATTTACCAGTCGCCGCCAGCGCCACCACCACCAAAATCACCACCACCAAAACTTCCTCCACTACTATCCCCACTGCCCCATCCGCTCCCTCCGGAGCCCCAGTTGTTACCTCCGCCCACATGCCACCATCCCCCGCCAGCAAAAGGGCCCTCTTCAAATGAACCCCGGCGGTTGTACCATGCTCCTTTTCGATTGGATCGAAAGGCCAGAATCATTCCAAGAAAAATAAGAAAGAAGACCAACAAGACAAGCATCAATACTTTCTCCTCTCCCTTTGAAAGTTGGTTGGTATCGGTATCGGAGGGAGAAAACTCTCCTTGTAATGCCGCCATAATCTCATTCGTTCCGGCCTCAATACCTGCGTAGTATTGCTGTGATCGAAAGAAAGGAGCCATGGTATTTCTAATAATTCGACCGGATGCTAAGTCGGTCAAACCGCCTTCTGCTCCATAGCCGGTGGCGATAAATATCCCCCTATCAGGAGCTTCCGTTTTTATTAACAGCACCACCCCATTATCTTTCTTGTCATCCCCAATTCCCCATCGGTTCCCCAGCTCAATGGCATAGGTAGCTCGATCGTAATCGCCTAAATCAGGACGGATCATTACTACAATTTGTGTAGAGGTCGAATCCCAATAGCGGCGCAACTTTTGCTCCAGTTGTGCCTTTTCTCCGGGAGAGAGCCAATTAGAATAATCGTGGACATAAACAGCAGGCTCTGGTTTAGGAGGAAAGACCTCCGTGCCTTCTTGTGCATACCCCTTAAATAGACCCAAAAAGACCAGTAAAAGGCTAGTCAGGACTGCCTTCCAATATTTATTTTTTGCCATATAGGATTTCATCTGGAAGTTCATTAGGGTTATCTGAAGAGTCGGCAGGGAAATAGCGATGCAATTCTTCCCCAATTTTAGTAATGACAGCACACAAGCCGTCACAAGCCTTGTCCTGTTGTAAATAGACCCGTAACAGGTGCTTTTCTTCTTCCCAGAATTGGTACCCGAGCCGCTCGTGAATGCCCGCATCCCCCCATATAGCAAATTGCCTGGACTTGGGGGCCAGGTAGATCAGAACCGCATTTCGATCTCGGGTGCCCGCCATCCCATGAGCGAAAAAAAGCTCTACCGCTCGTTCAAGGGGGGACTCTTTATCGCAGAAATCTTCAATAAAGAGTCGGATTTCACCAGATGTGAGGTGTTCCGCTTCCCGGATGGCGTTTAGGACTTCCTGTTCCTCTGACGGACTTAGATACATGGCTTAGAATTTTACTTCCGGAGCTTTGTCAGATCCGGCTGCAGATTGGAAATAAGGCTTTGGCATAAAGCCAAACATACCAGCATAAAGGTTGGTTGGAAAGCGGCGGATACTGGAATTATAGGAATTAACACTCTCATTGAAATTCTTACGCTCGGTTGCAATCCTGTTTTCGGTGCCTTCCAATTGTTTTTGAAGGTCCATGAAATTCTGGTTCGCTTTCAAATCAGGATACCGCTCTACAGCGACCAGTAAACGGCTTAATGCCCCCCCTAAGCCTTGTTGCGCCTGATCAAAATTACGTAGAGACTCTTCTGTCATATTAGTAGGATCTACTGTTACAGAGGTTGCCTTTGAGCGCGCTTCTATTACAGCAGTGAGGGTTTCCTTCTCAAAGTCAGCATATCCTTTCACCGTATTCACCAAGTTCGGGATCAGATCTGCCCGACGCTGGTATTGGTTTTCTACCTGTGACCAAGCTTTTTTTACACCTTCATCTAGGCTTACGGCGTTGTTGTAAGAACTGCACATGTTCATCACCAGAATGACCGCTAAAACACCAACAATAATTGGCAAAAATTTTTTCAAATCAAAATTCATAATGGACTTTATTTAATGGTTGGATATAAGTTGAATGCAAAATACGATAACTCCCCTAAATTAAAAATAAAAAAGGGACCTCCTGCCTTCTAAAAGGTCAAAATTAAAGAGTGAAGGCACTGGCATTGGACCTCAATCGATCAAAAGCGGAATTTTTTAGTCCAAATGCACCTCTGTGGCTCCGTATCCATACTTTTGAATGTATTCATTTTTGAATTTTCGCACATAGGGCATCCTGCGTAATTCATTGGCCACAGCCTCCTTTAGTTTACCCTCGCCTACCCCATGAATGATGTATACTTTAGACACTCCTAAGCGGATGGCCTTGTTCATAAACTCATGAAAGTGGCGAAGTTGAGTTTGTAAAATCTCGGACTTGTTTAATTTTTGGTAGCCTGGCATCAAGGCTTGTATGTGCAAATCGATTTCTGGTTCAAACGTTGCGATGGCCTCCAAATTATACAAATCGATGGGCGCACTATTGGAGGCAGGGCCTTTTGTTTTAACCTTCTTTACTTTTTGTTGGGTATAGGTTTGAAGGCTTTGAATACCTACCTCCGGTGCTACTTCCGAAGGGTCAAAGCGATCAAATCCGAGTATAAAATACCCTGGAGAGTTCACGATTGGCAGTAAGTCAAATTGTTTGACAAACTGTTTGGGCCTAATTTTGATCACTTTAAGCAGGTCGTCATCCATCCCGGCAGTCGTAATGCGCTTTAGCAACAGCTCTGCCTCCGGCCCATCGTTCAAATCATCGGTCAGCAACGTTCCAACCTCTTGAATCGTCCATGGTTGAGTTTTACCTTCCAAAAACAAGATCGAGTCATCCTCCAGAAAAAGCTCTACCTCATAAAGAAATTCATAAGGGCTGTCGTTCAGCAGCCAGGTTTGGTAATGTAGGACCAACTCCTCCGCGTTTTTTTGTGGGATAAAAGCAAGACCTACCCCTTTTGGGTGTACACTGGCAGTTGAACTCTTTAAAACTTGTTTGACCGGTGGTTTAGGCGTTAAGTAGCCTTTGGCAGGAGCTGTGGGCGCCATCTGATCATAGGGCAGAAGATCTTCTTCAAAAGCTGGGATCAAAGAGGAATAATCCTCGTCTAATCGAACCTGCACCATACCATCACCCAGGTGAGCAACCACTACACCGGATTCTCCGGTGAATTTCAAACGCACTTTTTTTCCAATTTCTACCTTCATTTGGATCTATTTTTTATTGGTGAGCGTTGCAACCAGAATTCCGGTCGCAACGGCTGCATTTAACGATTCTGCTCCACCTCCGGGACCAGGAGGGATGGCTATCCGGTGGGTGAGCCGTTGCATTTGATTAGCGCGGATTCCCTTCCCTTCGTTTCCGATCACCAAAATGCCAGAAGAGGGCAATTCCGATGAAAAGACATTCGCTCCTTCCATCACCGCTCCAAGTACAGGGAGCTGTGGGTACTTATTCATTACTTCTTCCAACGAACAATCTTCCTGAATGTTCACTCGAAAACAAGCTCCCATACCAGCTTGAATCGCTTTTGGGCCAAAAGCATCAGTGGTATCCGGGGAACAAAATACGCCTACCACCCCAAACCAATCGGCAATTCGGAGAATAGTGCCCAAATTGCCTGGATCCTGAAGTCCGTCCAGGTAAAGTAGCCAACCAGGTTTCAAGGTAGGCTGCGTGGTCTTTTCCGACAAGGCCACCACTGCCAAAACCCCATGAGGAGTGGTCAGGGTCCCTACTTTTTTAAGATCGTCATCCTCTACTTCGTTAAAAAAGGCATAAAACGGATCCAGCAGGCCGCTGTTCTCATTGGCCCAACGTTTCGTTCCGTAAAGTGCTACCATCGAAAATCCACTTGAGGACTCCCCGGAAATAGATTTTAACAACTCCCCAACCATTTTTTCACCTTCCACCAGGAAGTTTCGGTATTTTTGCCGATACTTTTTTAAATGAAGGCTGGTGATAAATGTTCGCTGGTTAGCGCTGATCATGAAATTTTGCTTGAAAAATAAAGGAAATGAATCATTGAAGCGGCTGTTTAGTTGTTTGCTATTCAGCCTGCTGCTAATCAGTTGCAATGTTACGAAGCATCTGGATTCTGACAAAGGGGAACGGCTGCTGATTAAAAACACGGTAGAGTTTAAGGCTGAACACCGGATTTCACTTAGTGGACGTACCAGTCTAGGGTATGAGACCTCTGGCCTTTTTAAACAACCTACTAATACCTCCCTTTGGGGCTTGCGGATGAACCTAGGCGCCTATTATTGGAGCAAAGATACGACCAATACGCTACAGAAGTGGATTTTTAAAAAGGTTGCTGAACCGCCGGTGTTGTACAATCCAGATCTTGCTCGTTTAACCGCTGAAAATTTCCAGAATTTCATGCGTCAACGCGGCTACTTTGATGCGAAATGCAGCTACATGACCCGCAATAAGGGAAGTAAAAAGATAAAGGTTGAATACCTTCTCCAACTTGGGCCTTTGTACACCGTTCATCAGCTGGCATACCGCTGCAAAGACAGTCTGGTACAATCCATTTTGGAAAAAGAGTCAGATCAGGCACTCATCAAACCGGGTAGCCCAGTGGATATTCGCTCGTTTGAAGCGGAAAAGGCTAGAATTACTGCCCTACTCCGGAATTCAGGTTATGCTCTTTTTGTGCCAGCGTACGTAGAATTCAACGGGGATAGCACAGGCACCAAGGTTAATGTTTCGGTTCAGGTCCTCACACCCACTGACTCCACCAACCACCAGCAATTTCACATTGGAAACGTAACCGTTTTTTCCAGCCTCGTTCCAGATCTTAGCTCCATCCGAAACGACACTACAATCAACGGTATCCGGTATTTTTCAAACGAATCCAAGTTTTTTGTCCGGCCGCGCCAATTAGATCGAGCAATTAAAGCACGCCCCGGTCAACTGTACCGACTTTCTGAATTAGAAAATACCAACAAAAACATCAGCACCATGGGCGCTTTTCGATTTGTTTCCGTTCGCCCTCAGGAAGACACTCTCCGAAAAGACACTATTAATATTAATGTTTCATTTGCCCCGGCCGATCGAATCTCGATCGGGATGGATCCAGATTTCAACTACTCCACCTCTTCTGTAACCGGTTTGATTGGTGGATCGGTCAATGCGTATTTCAAGCATCGCAACTTATTTCATGGAGCAGAGTTACTATCTACCAATCTCAGTGGAAATGTAGAATTTGATGTAAACAACGTAGATAATCCTATCTTTTCGCAAGAGATAAAATTCCAGAACGATCTTATTCTGCCGCGGTTTTTTGATTACTTTGGATACTGGAAAACCCTCAGCCGAATTCAGCTAAAAGGGAAAAAACTAGTTCCTACCCAAATGTATCAACGATTGAAGGACGAAGGACGGGCTCGATTTAACCTGACGTACGATTACCTGAAGTTGAACAATTTCTACCAGTATAACCTTTTCAATATCTCGTTTGGATACGATATGCCCACCAGTGGTCAGCACTCTTACAAGTTGAACCATTTGGCCATTGAATTGCTTCAACCAACGCTGGACGATTCTATCCAATCGATTTGTGAAACCAATCCATTCTTGTGCTTAAGTTTTTCCAACCAACTATTTACTGGCTTTTTGCTTCGTGCATTTTCATATTCGACGTACACCAGCACGGATAAAAAGGGACAACGCTGGGGCTTTCAATTCAATACTGATATTTCGGGAGCAGAAGTATACGCGCTGAATCGGATCTTGGGAAAGGAGGAATGGGATTTATCAAGATTAAACCTCAATTTTGCACATTATGTACGTCTGGAGATGACAGGCTCGTTTTCTCGCAATTTTACAAAAGAGATTTTTGCAGGGATCCGAGTCAATTCCAGTATCATTAAGCCATTTGGGTATTCGGATGCCCCTCCTTACGTTAAACAATTTTATGTAGGGGGGCCTTCCAGTATGCGGGCGTGGCGAATTCGGGAATTGGGTCCTGGCGGGTATTTTGACCCCAAAAGTTTGACCACTACGACGTATTACCAAGCCTCTGATTTCAAATTCGAGTTTCTTTCGGAAATCCGATTTCCGGTATTCTGGTGGTTTAAGGGAGCTATATTTTTAGATGGGGGAAATATCTGGTCCATCTCACCGGATGATAATCGCCCGAATAGCAATTTGACTTGGAATTCTTACCAAAATTTTGCCTTGGGTAGTGGAGCTGGACTCCGGTTTGACTTTGGTTACTCTGTCTTGAGATTTGATGTAGGTCTTAAACTTCGATACCCCTACCTCCGGGAGGGCACCAATTCCTATTGGGTTCAATTTAACAAAGATACCAATTGGAGAACCTTGACAAACTTTAATGTGGCAGTCGGCTATCCATTTTAAACCAGTTATGAAGATATTCAAATATTTCATTGCTTTCGCACTTTATGTTGGTTTTGCAGGCAACCTAAGCGCCCAGGGAATTGATTTTCCAAAGGATAGCACCGCCTTGGATTCCACCACGATTGCAACTGGAACACCAACAGAGTCAGGAGGCGATTCGACAATTGAATTGTCGAATAAAGGAAAGATTGGCCGGTTTCTGTTATCCGATTATCCCAATCCCAAAAAAGCAGCTCTTTTTTCCCTGGTTTTACCTGGTTCGGGACAAGCATACAATCGTAAATGGTGGAAAATACCAATTGTATATGCAGGCCTTGGGGCCCTTACCTGGGTAGAAATCAACAATATAAACACCTACCGGCTGTACAAAACCAATTACAAAAACCTCGTAGATGGGGATCCATCAACGATCGTTGAAGACCCCAGACTTCAGTTGCAAGATCGAGTGACCATGAAGGCAAACCGGGATACAGCTCGAAAAAACCTGGAACAAAGCTCTCTGATTTTGGGTTTAGGATATTTGTTATCTGTTACGGATGCTTTTGTCGACGCTCATTTGGCCTCCTTTGACGTGAGCGACGACTTGACTCTTCGATTTAAGGCTATTAGCCAGAATGGCTACCCGGGCCTGTCTTTGGTGCTTTCCGTTCACCCTTAACCCACCTTAACATGCAACATATATTGGATTCAGAAAGCGATAGTCTACAACTGACCAAGCGGCATTTCTCTGAGAGCCTTAAGTTCCCATTGGCGGCTGTGATGCTAATTTGGCTGATCCATTTACTGGGGTTGATTTTGGATGCTGATCCAGGGGACTATGGGGTTTTTCCAAGGAGTATTTACGGACTAAGGGGCATACTGTTTAGTCCACTGGTTCATGGAAGTTGGATGCACCTGATCTCCAACTCTTTACCGCTGTTTGTATTAAGTGCCTTGACTTTTTATTTTTACCCTCGGGTTGCCTTGAGGGCCTTTCTGTTTATTTACTTCGGAACTGGGCTGGCTGTTTGGCTATTTGCTCGGCCTGTAGCCCACATTGGTGCCAGTGGGGTGGTTTATGGATTGGTTGCCTTTATTTTTTGGAACGGTATTTTTAGAAGGAGTGCTCGGTCAATTATTTTGGCCTTGGTGGTGCTCTTTTTTTATAGCGGAATGTTCGCAGGAATTTTGCCCGATCAACCTGGCATTTCTTGGGAAAGCCACTTACTCGGAAGTCTAATCGGAGTGCTCGGTGCGTACGTGTTTAAAGGGGTACTGGAAGAGGCTGACCTAGTAAGAAGGCCCCATTATACCTATGAAGAAGAACGACCCATTCAATCCTTTCTTCCAAGAGATGCGTTTGAAAAAACCAAGCGACAGCGTTGGGAAGAAGAGCAAGCCAGGATACAAGCAGAGATAGAAGCGATGCAACGGGCGCTTTTTTGGCATCAAAATACCACTGGGTATTTCCAACCTCCTTCTAAAAACGAGGAGTAGCCAGCGATCACATGCGGAAAAAATAATTGCTAACGAATAAGAGAACTGCGATCAACACCCAATACCCAATCATCAAACCACCCGTAACCCGGTAGTGTTTCTTGAGGTAAATCCAAGCCGACTCCAATTCAGCTTGATCCTTCAAAATCAATGCAGCTCGAATGGTCCTACTGAACTTGAAAAGAAATACATTTCCCGTCACCCCAGCAATTACAGCCACCAATCCAAGGAAACTGAAAATCGCATAAAGACTGGACTGGTCTGCATCTGATAAGAGAAAAGAGTACTGTTGCAATCGATAGTAGGTGATCAAACTTGCAAGGTAGTAAAATGCAGAAGCACCCACTGCAAGCATACTGAGAATGCCGCTAGCAAAGAGCCAATGGCTCAATTGAGTCCAAGCCCGCTCCATCGTTGGGCTAATCAAAAGATCGTCTTCTATCGAATCGTTATACATAATTTGGCTAGTCTAATAATGCTATAGAACTATACATCCAAATGGCAGCCAGAACATAGAGTGTCGTTCCGAAGATTACACCATAAACAGCTACCTTGTAGGCTTTTACCAGAGATTGAAAACCCTCCTCAAGTTGAACTGATTCCCGCTGCTCCAACCCCGAACGAATTCGCTGGGAGGACTTCCAAAAAAATATAGAAACTCCTGCTAAAAGAGAAAGAACGATCCCAAAAGTAAACCACAAACGTACACTAACTCCGAAATAGGTTTCTGAGGCGTACCACAACCCAAGTAGGGTTACCAAAACAATAAATGCCCAAGTAGCAGACCAAAAAAGCAGCCAACTAGTAATCTCCATCCAGATCGAGCTAATTAGGGGCGTAATTTCCAGTCGGGGAGCTGTTTTCTTGACCGGTCTCGAAATCGACTCCGTAGGATCTTCGTATTGTTCTTCCATCATTCGACTATTTTTAACGCACAAACGTAGAAAAAAGTAAGGATATGTTGATTTTTTTTTAAACCTTAGCGGCTGTTTAATGCTTTTTAGAATTCAAAAGCCAGCTTAGAAACGAATTATCCACTTTTCACTATTGAATAACAATGGAGCCTTTTTCAAACATCAGCCGAGCGATTCACGAAGGGTATACCTTCCAATTTAACCTTTATATCCAGAGAGGATTTGCAATTGTCCACAAAAACGTTGGTTTATTTATAGTAGCCAGCCTTTTGTTTGCTATAATGACCATCACCTCTTCTTTTTTGGTGGGCTTGATTGGGGGAGCGCTCACGCTTGTAACAGGACTGGCAGGATTTGTCCTTCAACAATTACTAGGGCAAGTGGTACAATCTGCTGTTTCTGCACCGATGCTGGCAGGATTAAACAATGGTGCGCATCTACTGGATCGAAATAAGATGGTCGAACTAGGTCAATTCTTTGAAGGATTCAAAAAATGGGCGGATCTGTTTATTACAACTCTTCTGGCAGCCCTGGTTATTCTAATTGCCTCCATACCCGGTTTTTATCTGCTTATGGAAGCGGGCCTCGACTTTGAAGCACTAAAGGGTCCAGAAGCAATGGAGATGTTGAAAGACTTGGATACCGAGCGGATAGGCTTGGCGGGTCTAGTCACTTCAATCCCTGTAATTTACCTAATGGTGGCCTATCTATGGGCCCCTTTGCTGACATGGTTCTACGGGATTAAAGGCTGGCAGGCGCTGGAAACGAGTCGACAATTAGCCCAGAAAAACTTTTTCTCTGTTTTGGGACTGGTGTTGTTTGCTGGATTAATCTTTATTCTCGGATTTTTATTGTGTGGTATTGGGGCACTTTATACCTATCCTGTCAGTCGAGCCATGATCTATGCTGCTTTTGCCGACATTGTTAAGCTCAATCAAGGAAATAAGGACCTACAGAGCAGTGACGATATTTTCTCCCAATTTGCACCCAAAGAATAAAGCTTATTAAATTTTCCCATAAAATAGCCGGCAAAAGGAAAAGCAACCAATCCATTTGCCGGCTTGTTATTTAAACAGATAGGTTTCCAGATTCAATATGGAAAAAGGAACAGTAAGACCGTTTCAGTTTGGTACAGAAATACACCAAAAGGCAATAGAGCTTCGTCTGGAAATTCTCCGAAAGCCTTTGGGACTAGCTTTTTCAGATGAATTTTTAGAGAAAGAAAAAAACGATTGGCACGTTGGTTATTTTGACTCAAAGGGAGATTTACTGGGCTGCTTGATCCTCACACCGGTCGAGGACCAGACGCAACTTAAAATGAGACAAGTGGCCGTGAAAAAATCCGTACAAGGCCAAGGAATTGGATCCGATCTAGTACGTTTTTCGGAATTGTTTGCCATTGAAAAAGGCATTCAAACCATTGTACTAAATGCACGAGCAACAGCAGTGTCATTTTATCTCCAACTTGGATATAACTGTGAAGGGGAGCCATTCGAAGAAGTCGGTATTCCCCATAGAAAAATGACCAAACAATTGCGTTCATAAGGAAGAAAGGTTCAACCATTCCTTCCGTCGCCTGTTTAGATTAAGATTAAAATCCACCCTCTTTCATGCGCTTGTCTGCAGTCAGCTATCTAAATACCAAACCGTTTATCTACGGGCTTTATAAAAGTAGTTTATCGGATTACATAGAGCTTAGCTTGGATATCCCCTCAGTTTGTGCTCAAAAACTGTTGGATGGAAGTGTAGATATAGCCTTAACGCCTGTTGCCATTATACCCGAACTCCCTCAAGCCTACTTGGTTTCGGATTATTGTATTGGTGCGAATGGGGAGGTTAAAACGGTTTGCTTGTATTCTGAAAAACCCTTAACGGAAATTCGGCGTGTTTTTTTGGATTTCCACTCCAGAACCTCGGTAATGTTAACCCGTATTTTGTTGGAGCACTATTGGAAACTAACGCCTGAACTAGTACCAGCCAGTCCTGGATTTGAACAAGAGATAAAAGGGGATACTGCTGGGTTATTGATCGGTGATCGGACCATTGGGTTAGACCAAAAATACCCTTACGTTTATGATTTGGGAACTGCCTGGACCACCTGGACAGGTTTACCCTTTGTGTTCGCTGCATGGATTAGTGTCAAACCAATTAAAGAAGATTTCACTCGTCAATTCAATGAAGCACTTCGAATGGGACTGGAGCACCTTCCAGAGCTCATGAAGATTTTGCCAGCCATACCTGATTTTGATTTACAGTCTTACTATCAAAACAATATCAGTTATCAGTTGGATCAAGCAAAATGGAAAGCATTGCAGATGTATTTAAACTATTTTCCGGGAGAAAACAGTTATCAACTTTACCGAAACTCCAATTCGGAGACACCCATTCATTTGAATTTTTGATTTCGTAAAACAACTATGATAGAAGTCGCAACCTTTGGAGGCGGATGTTTTTGGTGTATTGAAACCTTATTCCAGGATCTAAAAGGCGTTATTAGAGTAGCAAGTGGCTATGCAGGAGGAACCACCCAAAATCCTACGTACCAGCAGGTATGTGCAGAAATCACGGGGCATGCAGAAGTAATTCAAGTAGAATTTGATGCCTCCATCTTGTCGTACGCCACCTTGCTAAAGGTTTTCTTTGAAGTACACGATCCCACCACATTTCATCGACAAGGGAATGATGTTGGCACCCAATATCGTTCCATTATTCTGTATCACAATTGTCAGCAGGAGGTGGAGGCAAAAGAAGCAATCCAACAAGCTGAGAAAGCCATCGGCAAACCTGTGGTCACAGAGTTGGTCCCTTTTGAAAAGTTTTTCAAGGCAGAGCCTTATCACCAAAACTATTATAAATCTAATCCCTATCAACCTTACTGCTCTTTTATTATTTCACCGAAGGTTAAAAAATTCAAAAGTACCTTCAAAGAAATCCTGAAAGAAGGGACCCTTTGATCGGGGGTTAACCTTGAAATAGTAGTTGTCAGCCCCAATAGCTCAGAGCGGAACCCCTCGTTTACTCTTTGGTTAGATGGAAGTAAATTTCCATTCAGCGCTACGGCTTTACTCAATTTATCGGAATGTACGTACCTTTGCACCATGGATCATCAAATTAAGCAAGATTTAACGGAACGGGTAGAAGCGGCTTTACAAACCATCCGGCCCCATTTGATTGTAGATGGAGGCAATGTGGAATTAGTAGAAATTACGGAGGATAAGCGGGTTTTAATTCGATGGATAGGCATGTGCGAGACCTGCTCCATGTCAGAAATGACACTAAAAGCAGGCATTAACGAAGCAATAAAAAGTAAAGTTCCAGAAATAATTGGGGTTGAGGCGACCAACGGAATCGCTTTTGCTCGTTAACCGACATGTAAAACCAAACCCTTCAGGTAGGCCCCTTCTGGGTGAAACATACTGACGGGGTGATCTGGGCCTTGTGTGAGGTGGTGGAGCACCCGTACATTTCTACCTGCCTCAATGGCTGCAGCTGCAATGGTATGATAGAACAATTCCCGGTCAATTACCTGCGAACAAGAGAACGTAAACAGAATACCACCGGGCTCTACCTTTTGTAGTGCTGCGATATTGAGACGTTTGTACCCTTGGACCGCATTGTGCCGTTTGTCCATCGACTTAGCAAAAGCAGGCGGATCCACCACCACTACTTCGTATTTTTGATCGCTGCTTTTTAAAAATAAGGGGACATCTGCAGTAAATCCTTCATGAACCCCATTAAATGGGGCATTTAGCTGTACATTTTCGGCCGTTAACTCCATCGCTTTGGCCGAAACATCCACAGAATGAACCAATTTTGCCCCAGCCATTAAGGCATAGCAAGAAAAACCTCCTGAATAACAAAAGGTATTCAAGACGGTCTTCCCAGCAACAAAAGAAGCTAATAGCTGCCGGTTGTCGCGTTGATCCAAAAAAAAGCCTGTTTTTTGACCGGTTACCCAGTCCACCTTAAAGCGCACCCCATTCTCCAGCACCACAGCAGATTCGACGGGATCGCCAGCACTCCAAATCACTCCGTTTTGGATTGTTTTGGCATAATTACCCGGCAACGACTCTGCGCTCTTATCGTAAATTTGAATCAATTCTTTGCCAAATACCTCGACTAAGGCATCCCGTATTAATCCCATTTGAAGGTGCATTCCAATTGAATGGCATTGTACCACTGCGGTGGTTCCGTAAATGTCAATCACCAGACCGGAAAGGCCATCTCCCTCCCCATGGATCAGTCGATAAGCTGAGGTTTCTCCTTGTTTAGGAATACCACAAGCCGAGCGGACTTGTTTTGCATTTTGCAATCGAACCCTCCAGAAAGGGGCTTCTAATGGGTTCAGGGACTCCTCAAAGCTCAGTAAACGAACGGCAATACTTCCATGATGAAAATGCCCTGAGCCTAAGAAATTGCCCTTGATATCGGCCACTTGAACCATTTCCCCGTCCTTCACCTCCTTTTCTAGGTGGTGGATTGCCCCAGAAAATACCCATGGATGTTTTCTTCTAACCGGCTCTTCCTTTCCTTTTTTTAAATAAACTGTGGTCACCTTATTTTGGTCCCGTTTCACCTTATGGAAATGGGAGCGCAAAGTTGGCACAATAAACGCTAATACCTTCTTTCAAAAACAAAAATAATTCAATCTCCCTTGAATTTTTTATTACCTTCACTCCCCTATCTAGGTCGTTTCCTCTGGGGAGGAAATCGCAATTCCCCTTCTAATCACAACTTCTAATTTATTACAAAGTAGTATGAAGCACCTTGTTTTGCCCCTGCTAAGCGCCCTGTTGTTTAGTGCTTGTTCCTTCTTAAAAACGAGACTGGAAACCCCTCCTTCACCCTACAAAAACGTTCAAATTCACTCAGCTAAAGCAGGTGATCGGATTGGCCCTTGTGAACCTACTATTTGCATCAACCCCACCAACCCGCTTTCCATCGCAGCAGGTTCGGTTCTAAACAATTACCATTGGAGTGAAGATGGTGGCGCAAGCTGGAAAACGAGCACGCTCGTATCCAGTAATGGCGTATTTGGGGATCCAGTGCTGATTGCTGATCCGAAAGGGCATTTCTATTTTGCTCACTTGAGTGATCCAGAGGGAAAAGGCTGGAGCAGTCCGAAGTTACTAGATCGAATCGTCATTCAAAAAAGTACCGATGGAGGGAAAACCTACGATAATGGCTCCTTTTGTGGAGAAAATCATCCAAAGGACCAGGATAAACAATGGCTTGCGGTTGACCCATCCAATGGCCATCTATATTGCACTTGGACGGAATTCGATCTTTATAATAGTAAAAATACCACCAAGGACAAAAGCCGTATTCTTTTTGCGAAAAGTACCGATGCCGGAAAAAGTTGGACCGATGTACGAAAAATCAACCAGTATGACGGCGATTGCTTAGATGAAGATGAAACCGTGGAAGGTGCTGTGCCTGCAGTAGGTCCCGATGGAACCATTTATGTGGCTTGGTCCTGGAATTCAAAAATCTGGTTTGACAAATCGGTGGATGGTGGAAAAACCTGGTTGGAGGAAGATGGAATCGTTGCTGATCAACCAGGTGGTTGGTCATACGACGTCAAAAAAGTATCTCGCTGCAATGGCTTACCATTTACCGATTGTGATCGCTCCCAGGGTCCCTACCGCGGAACCATTTATGTGAATTGGACCGATCAGCGCAATGGAGCTCATAACCCAGACGTTTTCACCGCCTATAGCCGAGATCAAGGAAAAACCTGGAGTGTCCCCGTGCGCGTCAACGATGACCCCACCGAGCGAGAACAGTTTTTTTCATCAATGACCATCGATCAAGCGACTGGATATGTGTACTGCGTATTTTATGACCGCAGAGCCTATGCAGACCATCAAACAGATGTCTGGCTGGCGGTCAGCAAAGATGGCGGGCAGACTTACCAAAATACAAGGATAAGTGCATCTCCTTTTGAGCCGAAGGAAAAAATATTTTTCGGGGATTACAACCATATCTCCGCATACCAAGGGATGGTTCGGCCCATTTGGACCCGACTAGAGAACGGAATGTTAAGTGTCTGGACGGCCTTAATTCAGATAGACTAGTACAAAAAAAGGCTGCCTCTTTCAAAGAGGCAGCCCAAAAAGCTTCATACGAAGGGACGACTAATATTCGTCCTCATTAAAAAAGAAGTCATCGTGTCGGGGATAATCCGGCCAGATGTCCTCAATACTTTCATATAATTCACCGTCATCCTCCAGTTCTTCCAGGTTGTCAATCACCTCTGCGGGAGATCCGGAACGGATTGCATAATCAATTAATTCTTCTTTGGTGGCCGGCCAGGGTGCTTCTTCTAAATAACCGGCAAGTTCGAGCGTCCAATACATATAAGACTACCTTTTATTTTTAATAATTAAGCAAGTCAGTGATAATTATTGATTTCAATCATTTATCGGGGCAAGATAGAGTGATTTTAAAAGTTCACCAAATAACATTGCCCGAAAAATAAACGATAGCAAAAAATACACTGTCCTTAAACGTTGTGTTTTTATTCTTGTTTCAAAAAATTACTCGAGATTAGAGGATCAACATGGCATCTCCGTAACTCAAGAAATTGTATTTTTCTTTCAGAGCCTCGTTGTATGCGTGCATAACCAATTCTGTACCACCAAAAGCTGCCACCAAAATTAACACACTGGACTTTGGCTGGTGAAAATTCGTGATCATGCAATTTGGAATGTTGAAATCGTACGGCGGGTAAATAAATTTATTGGTCCAACCTTCTACCGGCTTCATTAGTTGTTCAGCAGATACGGAAGTTTCAATAGCTCGTACGACGGTGGATCCCACTGCACATACTTTCTTTTTGTTGGCCAAGGCTTTGTTTACCGCTTCTGCAGCATCTACGGGAATTTTGAAGTACTCCGCTTCCATTTTATGCTTGCTCAAGTCTTCCACCTCGATGGTCCGGAAAGTACCTAGACCGATGTGAAGTGTAATTTCAGCGAAGTTCACCCCACGAATTTCCAAGCGCTTCATAAGCTCCTTGCTAAAATGAAGGCCTGCAGTGGGTGCTGCAACGGCTCCAACTTCTTTAGCATAAACGGTCTGGTAATATTCCCGGTCTAAGGCTTCTGGTGCCCGCTCAATGTACCGTGGTAAAGGCGTATTTCCCAAAAGCGCTAAGTCTTTCTGAAAATCCTCCTCACTTCCATCGTACATAAAACGGATTGTTCGGCCACGACTGGTGGTATTATCCACCACTTCTGCCACCAGAATATCGTTTCCATGTTCGTCGGTGAAATAGAGCTTATTTCCAACCCGAATTTTACGAGCAGGATCCACGAGCACATCCCAGAGTCTGGCCTCCTTATTCAGCTCCCGAAGCAGGAACACCTCAATTTTTGCATCTGTTTTTTCCTTTTGACCGTACAAACGGGCTGGAAAAACCTTGGTATTATTGAAGATGATGACATCATCCTCTGTAAAGTAACTGAGGATGTCCCGAAACAATCGGTGTTCAATCTTGCCAGTGTCCCGATGAACTACCAGTAATCGACACTGATCGCGCTCCATGGAAGGATATTGAGCGATCAGCTCTTTTGGCAAGTTATAGTTAAAGTTGGATAATTTAGTACGAGAGCTCATAAGTTAGGTGCAAAAGTAACTTTTCTTTTGGAACGAAAAACAAAATAAATGGTTCAAAAATCAGGTATCTTCTACTAAACACCTTAATTACGCCATTGAAAAGTCTTTTCCTGCCTTTTTACGCTCAAAATCCTTCAAATAGATCTTACGGAGACGAATATTCTTTGGTGTTACTTCCACATACTCATCTTCCTGGATGTATTCCAACGCTTCTTCCAAGGTAAATTTGCGAGGAGGGGGCAAACTAGCTTTATCATCGGAACCGGAGGCACGCATGTTAGTAAGCTTTTTGGTTTTGGTCACATTCACCACCAAGTCGCCCGGGCGGTTATTCTCGCCAATCACCTGACCTTCGTACACTTCCTCCCCTGGCTCTACGAAGAAAACGCCGCGGTCTTGAAGGTTATCTAAGGAGTAGGCAATTGCTGTACCCGTCTCCATCACAATCAAAGAACCATTCTGACGACCCGGGATATCTCCT
>CANHDG010000040.1 GCA_947459365.1 Saprospirales bacterium | reverse complement strand
CTGCTTTGCTTCCGGCGCCCTGGAAAGCACCGCCAAGGCAGCACGAACGGCTTTCAGGTCACTGGCTGTTCGCAACAATAAGTCCTGATCCATCCGGTTACTGTTTTTTAGTTCGTTGATTTGCTGCTGCACCTTTCTGTTTTGCTCTTCTGAAACTGACACCCTTTTCCCTTTGGAGTATTGATACGCTTCCATTTGCTGTACGAAGGCCAAGTAAGCACCCCTTAGTTCCCCAAGCTCTGGGTTGCCCTCTAATGCTCCTAACGCAAGCAAACTATCTGGTGTCTCTGCCTTCCCCCATTCTGACATCTTTTGCTCTAAATAAAGGATATCCTTGAAATCTCCTGCATTCTCCAATACCAAAAGCGGTTGATTTTCTTGTACCACCTCATTTTCCTCTACCAAGAACTGCTGAATATGGCCTTCGGCCCTTGCTACCACATCTACAGGGGGCGTCGCAGTGGTAAATTCTACCCGCGCTGTGATCACATCTGGATATTCAATCAACCAGGCAACCACCGTTAATAAAAGGAACCCGACTACCACAACGCCAGTCCCCCAACGAACCAACCAACTGGGTGGGGTTCCCAGAATTTCTGAAAGATCCTCTGAGCGTACACTCGGAAGTGGCCTATTCCTTTTTTCTTGTTCTGTCATCACCTCGTAAAGGTCGGAAATTTGACCAAAACCATCAAAAATAACCTATTTTTCTTCATTTTTTCGAAAAAAAACACTCAACTCTTGCTTAATGCTTCATCTAGGTTAAAAATAGCACTTACTGTAAGCATCAAGGCACAGTGCGTAGCCGGATCCAATTCACTCTGAAATGGGTAACGCCCTACCTCTAGCATGCGCTTTGCCCGATCAGCCGTTTGTTGGTATCGTTGGTATTCGGTCGTGTACAATTGCTCCAATATCCGTACCTCCTCGTTGCTCGGGATCCGTGAAACAATTTGACGAAAAGCAGCCTTAATATGATTCGAGACGGGCGCTTTTAGGTCCGTTTCCAACAACTTCCCGGAAAGCACCCTGGCGGCTTCCAGAATTTGAGGATCATTCAACATCGCTAACGCCTGCAGGGGCGTGCTCGTCCTTCCACGACTAACTTCGCATACATCCCTTGGCAGCGCGTCAAAAGCGAGGGCGGCAGGAGGTGGGATGGTTCTTCTATTAAAGGTATATAAACTCCTTCGATACCGCTTCTCCGCCAACGTGTCAGGAACATACGAATATTCCCCACGGTAATTGTTGGAGGACTTTTCAGTACTGAGCGCCTCCCATAATCCAGGTGGTTGATAAGGCCTTACGGGAGGTCCTCCCAACTGACGCACCAACAATCCAGAGGCTACCAGCGCATTATCGCGGATAAACTCGTATTGCATCCGATACCGAGGACCACGGGCTAACCATCGGTTCTCAGGATCTCGCTCGAGTGCACCTGGCTGCAAAACGGCCGATTGCCGATAGGTAGCCGAAAGCACCATTCTACGAAGGGCTTTTTTCACATCCCAACCGTTCTCCCGAAAATCAGCAGAAAGCCAGTCTAACAACGCTGGGTGGGTGGGAAGTGCCCCCTGAAGACCAAAATTATCGCTAGTAGAAACAATGCCTTTCCCAAATAACTCCTGCCAAAGGCGATTTATCATTACCCTGGCAGTTAGCGGGTTTCTTTTATCAAACAACCATTGCGCCATTCCGAGCCGATTCGGTGCATATTCTTCCGAATATGTTAATACCGAATTCGGTAAATCTGGACGGACTTCCTCCTCGGGCTTATCGTACTGCCCTCTACCTAATATATAGGTCTTCCGAATTCCCACAGAATCCCGCATAACCATTTGCAACAGAAAATCGGCGGGTGAACTCAGTACGTTCCCCAAGTTGAGAAATCGAAGAGCGCCTTCTGCATCCGCCAGGGTAATTTTCATATAGGGTGCGGGAGTGGCTAAATTGGGTACAAATCCAACTTCAGGCACCTGATTAAAAAAAGCAAACGTTGCATAGTATTCCCGCATTGATATCGGATCGTACTTATGATCGTGGCAACGTGCACATTCCATGGTCAAGCCTAGAAATGCCTTCCCAAAGGTATTGGTGCGATCTGCCACATATTCTACTCGGTATTCTTCATCAATCACCCCACCTTCTTGGGTAATTTTATGGTTTCGGTTAAAAGCAGAAGCCAGTAAATTAGCCTTGTCTGCCCCCGGCAATAAATCGCCTGCAAGTTGCTGTAAGACAAACTGGTCATACGGCATGTTTTGATTAAACGCATGGATGACCCAGTCTCTCCAAGGCCACATTACCCTGGTAAGATCATCCTGATATCCATGCGAATCTGAGTAACGAGCCAGGTCTAGCCAATACGTCGTCCAACGTTCTCCATAGGCTGGATCAGCCAACAAACTATCTACGAACCAATCAAAGGCCTCCGGTGACTTATCCTCCAAAAAACGATCTAAGAGCACCTGTTTGGGCGGTAATCCAGTTAGATCAAATGCGGCCCTTCTCGCCAATCGGCTTTTTTCTGCCTCTGCATTAGGGCTTAGACCTTGTTCCTCTTGTGCCGCGAGAATAAAGTAATCGATTTCATTTCGAGGCCACTTGGCATTGGAAACGGTTGGCAATTCTGTTTTTTCTGGAGCAATAAAAGCCCAATGCTTTTCCCAATTTGCCCCTTCTGCGATCCATTGTGTCAGGATCTGTTTCTCAGATGCAGAAAGACTCAAATGGGAATCTGGGGTAGGCATAATACTATCCGGGTGCACACTGTAAATCCGATGGACCAGGGTACTTTGTTCTGGATGACCCGGAACAATAGCAAAGTGGTCCTTGTTGGGTCCCAGTGCTGCCAGCGCACCCTCTCTGGTATCCAACCTCAGATCTGCTTTACGCTGCTTTTCATCCGGACCATGGCATTTAAAGCAACGATCCGATAAAATCGGGCGCACCTGAAAATTAAAGCTAATAGGACGGTCTTCCGCTTTTTTTTCACTTACACAAGCAAAAAAAACGATCAGAGCGGTTATTATTACCCCACTGAGCGGTACTTTGGCTGCTAAAATGGTGCGCATATCGTTATGGCATTGGACAAAAAGGATAAATCAGGCATCCGCCCTGTAGCAGTCTGGTCGAAGTCAAGTCTGATATGGCTGTGTGGCAAGTAAACAACACCGCATGGAGCATCTGTTTTACTCAATCACCTGCTACGGGATTCAACGCAGGCAAAAGTAGTGAAAATTAGGTATGGATCAACTGATCGTTTTTTGGGGAAAACTGCACCTGCTTTTTTTGCACCTGCCCATTGGGCTCTTGTTGCCCACCTGCCTGCTCGCACTATGGTCGCATTGGAAGAAGGAGCAGCAATGGCTTCCCATTCTTCAATTAGCGGTCACCACCACTAGCCTGCTTGCCCTTTTCACCGCTTTTAGTGGCTGGTGGCTGGCTGCTACTGGCACTTACCCCTCTGACACCCTTTTTTGGCACCGTTGGCTGGGCATTGCAACTGCTCTCGCCTCCTTGATTTCCTATTTGCTTCGCACCACCCGCTGGCTATTTGTCAGTATCTATGCCACAACCCTTCTATTGCTGGTTGCCGGTCATTATGGTGGAAGCCTCACACACGGAGAAGATTTTTTTGCCCTTCAAGATACTCCCGAAACTGCCCCTGTCCAAGCAGAGGGAACCGCTTTTGAATCCCTAATTTATCCTGTTTTCCAAAAAAAATGCATCAGTTGCCACCAACCCTCCAAACGAAAAGGTGATTTGCTCTTGGATTCTTATGAAAACATGCTCCTCGGAGGAAGCCATGGCCCAGTGGTAATTCCAGGCAACCCGGATAGTAGCAGCCTCTATCAACGTCTGCTGCTTCCAGGACACGACGAACATCACATGCCCCCAAAAGGGAAAGCCCAATTAAGCCCACAAGAAATAGAATGGGTGCGGCGTTGGATCGAACTGGGAGCAACCACTCAGCTACCAGCCAGTGCGCTGCCCACTCATCAATCAAATAACCCGTTTCCAAACGTGACCGTAGCGCCTGCTGACCCAACTGATATCCAAGAGCTCAAAAACAACCGAATTGCCGTTCTTTCGCTGGGTGAACAGCAACCATGGTTAGCCGTCTCGCTGACCGGCAGAAAAGACCTACAACCCGAAGTCCTGCAGCTGCTGCGCCCAATAGCCGACCAAATTACGCACTTGGATTTAGCCCATACGAACTGTTCGGATGAACTATTGACCAACTTAAAAATGTTGAAGCACCTTAGCAGGCTCCATTTATCCAATACCAATGTGACGTCCAAAGGCATCGCTGAACTTGTTGGCCTTTCACACCTTCGCTATTTAAACCTCCACCAAACAAAGGTGGATGATTCAGTTTTGGACCAAGTTGAATTGTTGAAGCGCTTGAAAGAACTCTATGTCTGGGGAACCCTTATCCAACCATCTAAAATTGCTTCCATCCAAACCCAGTACCCAGACCTTCGAGTTGCCTTTGACCCAGGAACCATTTCCCATTTGAGCCCATTGACCCTAGTTTCCCCTAGCATATTCTACTCAAAAACCATTTTTGACGACACCTTGCAGGTGAAACTTGAATTTCCATTCAAAGGCGTAGCGCTGCATTACACCTTGGACCAAACCGATCCTACCTCCTCTAGCCCTCAGTACAACGGTTCACCCCTTGTGCTCGAACAGTCTGCCACCGTCCGGGTAATTGCTGCTAAGCCAGGTTGGGAAAACAGTCCCGTTGCAGAAGCTACCTTTGCAAAACGTAAACACAAACCCATTGCTGCAACACTTTCCCCCAAACCTTCCGAAAAATACCCAGGGAAAGGAGGCGAATCCTTGATTGACAACCTACTGGGTCTGGATGCAACAGATCCCGCATTCCTCGGTTTTGAAGGAAGCCAAGCAAGTGCAGTCCTCGATTTTGGGAAAAAAATAAACCTCACTCGGGCCGGCATCCACTACCTGGAGAACAACGGATCCTGGATATTCGCCCCTTCTGGACTAGAGCTTTGGGTTTCTACTGATAAAAAATCCTGGACACCGGTCGGAAAAACGACCTTCCCCATCAACACATCCATGCAAAATACAAAAACGGGCGTCCGAAGCCTGGCCCTCAGTGCCCCGATTGAAACCCAATACCTAAAAATGCATATCTCCAGCCCGCTGCAAAACCCAGCATGGCACCCCGGTAAGGGACAAAAATGCTGGATCTTTATTGATGAAGTCTTGATCGAATAAAATCCCTCGAGATTCAGAGAATACCCCATCGATATCTACCCAAGTAACAATCGTTCAATTCCTGCCTCCAGTCGAACAAATGCCCGCGTTCAACGAGCATTTATTGTAGGTCCACATCTTCCCTTCATTTTTGTATATTGAAATTAAATTTTTCATAAAAAGAAACAAGGCACTATTTTTGTTGTTTTATTAGTAAAAATTTTATTCAGCCAAATAATATTCTTTTTTATCCACCTGTACCAATTGCCCACACCACCACTTTTTTTCGCCATGCGAACTGCTGTTGTCAGAATAATAATCACTGCGAGTCTGCTGTTAGCCATACCCAGTATCCAGGCCTCCGCACAAACGCCCTTGAGTGTTTTTTCGTTCCTTAGTAAAAAGGACTCCGCTTTAATCACCTTGGAATTGGATCTGCCTGCTTTAATGGAGGGGAAAAAAACCAATACTTATTTTCCTGCCAAAATACGCCTAGAAAACGGGCAAGAGTTGCCGCTACAAGTTCGACCTCGAGGTAAATTTCGCCGGCGCATCAGCGAAATTCCACCCCTCAAATTCAAATTTTCCAAAAAAAACCTCCAAGCGCTACAGTTGGACACCCTAAATGAGGTCCGCCTTGTACTGCCTCAATCATTCGATCCCGAAGGAGAATCCCGCTTGCAAAAAGAGTACCTGGCCTACCGGATGTTTGAAAAAGTGAGTCCTTATCACCTCAAAGCTCGTCTTATTCGACTGCGTCTTTATGACCAAACAACCCAAACCAGCCAACCGACGGTATGGGCGATGCTACTCGAACATGAAGAAGAATTAACGGCGCGACTAGGGGGAGGATTGATCCAACAATTTGGCATGTCGAACGAAGAGCTTGATCCGTATTACGCCGCCCTTAATGCTTCTTTTCAATTTATGATTGGCAACACCGACTGGAGCATTCCAGATCAGAGGAACATACTCTTTTTTAAAGAGCCCTCCAGTGACAAAATCATTCCCATTCCTTACGATTTTGATTTTTCTGGCTTGGTGGACGCCCCTTATGCAAGCCCTACGAAAGAGTCTGGCCTAAATTCGGTACGAGACCGGGCACTGATGGCAGAAGGGTTGAATAAACGCACCATCAAACAAGCTATGAAAGTACTAAACGAACAAGAGGCGTTTTTTATAAAAAGCTGCAAAAGAGCACACCTTGACCCCAAGCACAGCAGACAGGTCCAGCTGTATTTAGCGTCTTTTTTCACAGCGATCAAACAGTACCAAGAGCTGCCGGAGCGGATCAAGTCAACCCGTTAAATTAGCTCACTGGTAATTTTGGCAGAAAGAAGGCACAAGGGGATTCCGCCTCCTGGATGAACACTTCCCCCCACAAAATGGAGCCCCTCAATGCGGTTCGAAAAATTTGGATGCCGTAAAAACGCGGCCATCATGGTATTCGAACTGTATCCGTAAAGCGCGCCCAGATGGGAGGAGGTGCGGCGCTCTATTTCTCTTGGCTCAAGAATATCCTCACAGACCAACAAAGATTCTACGTCCACCCCAAGATTTCGACTGAGTTTTTGAAGGGTATTTTTCCGGATTTCGGGAATAACTTGACTCCAATCTTGCCCTTGATGACAAGGAGCATTCACCAAGATAAACCAGTTTTCACCTCCGCCCTCCGGAACATCTGTTGAAGTCAGTTTTGAGGTAATATTGACATAAATGGTTGGATCATCTACCACCCTCCCCGCTTCCAGCGCTTCAAATTCGGCCCGATAGTCTTCGGTAAAAAAAATATTGTGCAACCCAAGCTCAGGAAATTCCCGTTTAACTCCCCAATAAAAAATCAGTGCAGAAGTACTCTTTGGCTGATTTAATATGTGTTCCGGGTGTTTTTCCTCCGGAAGTAGCCGCTTATACGTGTAGTACACATCCATATTGCTCACCACTTTATCCAGTAAGTGAAGCGACTCCCCATCGGTACGAAGGCCTTTCACACGACCTCCCTCTGTGATAATTTCAGTAACTGGAGTAGAAAATTGGTACTTAACTCCTTGCCGAAGCGAGAGCTCATACAGACTAGTTGTGATAGCGTGCATGCCGCCCTCCGGGTAAAACACTCCAATATTATGCTCAAAGTGAGGAATAATGGTCAACATACCCGAAGCTTTATATGGATTAGATCCATTGTAGGTAGCATACCGGTTAAACAGTTGGACCATTTTTTCGTTGGAAAATGCCTTTTGGTGCGCCTGGTGCATGGTCTGGAACAGCTCAAATCGTGGTAAACGAAGCATGGCTTTCGCTACCGATTTGCTCAACCAAGTATCTGCGCGGTGTAAGGACTTTTCGAGAAATATTTTTCCAGCCAAAGCATATTTTTCCGCACTATGCGTCAAAAACCGACGTACCTGCTCAGCAGGCACCCCTAATACCCGTTGTGCTTCCTCTGCAAACTGTTCTGGATCGGCTGGCACCCGCAACCGAGTGCCATCTTCCCAAAAATAATGACAGGCTGTATCCACCTGAACATATCGAAAGTGATCTTCTGCCCGCTCCCCACACAGCGCAAACAGCTCCTCCACATACTGCGGCATCGTGAAAAGAGAAGGCCCCGCATCAAATCGATAGCCCTCTAAGGTGAATACGCTTAACTTCCCTCCGGGATACGCATTGGCCTCAAACACCGTAACCTCATGGCCCGCTGCCGCCAAGCGAATCGAACTTGCAATGCCAGCAATGCCAGCCCCAATTATGCCAATTTTCATAGTTGTTATCTCAAAAGAATGAAACCGGTTTAAACGCGAATTGTTCTAAATCACTCCCCTCGATAGCACTCATTGACAAATCTGGTTCGCTAACGTACGCGCTGAGCTCAACACCTTACCCTCGAGGCAGCATACGGCTGCTGAGAAACCCTTTGTTGACCAAACAAGAATCCTATAGCACCTCCTCTCCTTATACAAAAAACCTCAAAATATGGCAAAAAAACGACTAATTTGCCATTCTATGAAGTGCTATCCACTTGTACCTTTGACGCATGAATTCATTGTCAATTCCACGCCGCCCTCGTCGCAACCGACGCAGCCCTACTTTAAGGGCTTTAGCCACTGAAACCCACCTGCACCCAAGTCAACTTGTTTTCCCTTTGTTCTTGGTAGACGGGAGCGGGATCAAACAAGAAATTCACTCACTACCAGGTATTTATCGCTTTTCCTCCGAGTATTTGCTTGAAGAGGTGGAAGAATGCATCCAGTTAGGCATTCAAAACTTTATTTTATTTCCGGCAGTAGCTGACCATCTGAAAGATACAACAGCAACTTACAGCTACCAAACGGATAATTTTTACCTAAAAGTAGCCCGGTCCATCAAGGAACGATTCCCAGAATGCACCCTGATCAGCGATGTTGCTATGGATCCCTATTCCAGTGATGGACACGATGGATTGGTCCAGAACGGGAAAATAGTCAACGATGAAACGCTGCCCATCTTGGCAAAAATGGCCGTCGCGCAAGCACAAGCTGGATTCGATATGTTGGGCCCATCTGATATGATGGATGGCCGAGTCGGCTATCTCCGGCATGCGTTGGATGAGGCAGGGTACACCGAAACAGGGATCCTTTCCTACACTGCTAAATATGCCAGTGCTTTTTATGGCCCTTTCCGGGATGCCTTAGATTCTGCCCCCAAAAGTGGAGATAAGAAAACCTATCAAATGAACCCGGCTAATCGAAGAGAAGCCTTGATTGAAGCCGAATTGGATATCCAGGAAGGAGCCGACATGCTGATGGTTAAACCAGCTTTACACTACTTAGACATCATTTCCGACTTGAAGGCGGCTTCCTCCCTTCCAATAGCAGCCTACCATGTATCCGGAGAATGTGCCATGTTGACGGCCGCTTGCCGAAATGGATGGCTTGACTATGAAAAAGCGATGCCTGAAGCGCTGCTGAGCATCCGAAGAGCTGGAGCAGATGTGATCTTAACCTATTTTGCGAAAGATTTTGCAAGCCGATTCCCCCAGGGAATCTAACCGTGTTGGATGCGATTCTGCAATCGCTGCTGGAAAAAACGAAGCAAAACGGGAACATAAGGCTCGTGGGTGCCTAAACTCAAAAAATCGGCACCTGCTTTCTGAAAAAGCCCTTTTACCTGCTGAAGGTGCTCATCAAACGTCGTCCGATACTTTTTTCGGATGGCAGCACTGGACGTATCTACCCAATATTGCTGCTGCGTCTCTGCGTCGGTGACCCTAAGTACTCCTATATCGGGCAACTGCCTTTCCAGCGCGTCCCAGCAGTGAATTCCAATCAGATCATGCCGACGTGCCATGATCTTGAGCGCATCTGCATAGCTGTTGTCCAAAAAATCGGAGAGCACAAAACACACACTTCGTTTTTTCACTATGTTATTGACAAAGCGGAGGGCCTTAGCAACATCCGTTCCTTTCCCTTTAGGCTGGGTGGTTAATATCTCTCGAATAATTCGCAGAATATGCTGTTTCCCTTTTTTAGGAGGAATAAAGCACTCAATTTGATCCGAAAACAAAACAACCCCGACCTTGTCATTGTTGGAGATAGCTGAAAATGCCAACACTGCGCACAATTCTGAAAGGTACTCTTCCTTAAACTGGGTGTGACTTCCAAAAACGGCAGAAGCACTTACATCTACCAACAGCATCAGGGTGTTTTCCCGTTCTTCCTCCATGACCTTCACATAGGTTTCACCGGTTCGCGCCGTCACATTCCAATCAATGCTCCGAACATCATCTCCGGGGGTATACAGTCGGACTTCACTAAAAGACATTCCTTTTCCCCGAAATGCGCTGTTGTAGCCCCCTGTGAACAAGTGACTACTTAATCCGCGTGTTTTAATTTCAATCTTGCGGACCTTTTTGATTAATTCTGAACTATCCAAGGCTTCTCTTTTTGATGGTTAGTATCCTTACAAAGGTATGGAATAAACCATCCAACAGATTTGTTTATTATTTCAGCGCCCCAAATAATCTAAAAAAACGGTAGATCAGGAAAAGAGATTTTCATGGTGTTCACCATTTATTTCCCCCAATAAAAAGAACCTCCACTAGAAATGGCTACTCGATAAATACCGTGTGGCAAGGTAGCCAATCCCGGAATCTCGATGACCTGCACCTTTTCACCGCTGACCCAGGCATAGCTTTGTAAACAGATCCTGCCCAACCAATCTTTGATCAAGACACTTCCAGATTGAAGCGGATATTGCGACTCGGTCAAAATCACCAGCTGGTCCTGGTCATTTTGATAACCATACCAACGATCTTTTCCAACTACATGGATTCCTTTGAGCTGGAGCCATGCTTTTGCCAAATTTGGAGTGCCATAACCAGAATGCAAACCTGGTTCATGGTAGTGGTCGGCGGTTTCAAAAAGAGCATTTAACAAGTGAGAAGCAGGCACTTCTGGGAAAGCACTCCAAAGGGAAGCGATTCCTCCAGCGAGGATTGGGGAAGCGACTGAGGTGCCGGCAGACACCGCCAGTTCCTCCCCCACCGTTCCGGCGGTTACAACATTCATACCTGGCGCTGTAAGATCTGGCTTGATCCGCCCATCTGCGGTGGGGCCCCATGAACTAAACGGTGCCATTTCCCCCGATTGACTATCGGTGGCACCGACAGCAACAATCCCAGGAACATCTGCAGGAACTCCAAGGTATCGCCAGGGTTCCTCACCTGAATTGCCGGCACTGTTGCAAATAATCATCCCTTTTCGGGCAGCGATGGATGCACCTCGGGACGCGATGGTGGATTTACCATCTAATTCTTCATAACGATGGTTTAATAAGGTATCGTTGAAGATAGTATACCCCAAGGAAGCATTAATCACATCCACTCCAATACTATCGGCCCATTCAGCGCCCAAGATCCAGTTGACCTCCTCGATAGGAAATTCCCCACCGGTATCCTCGGTTTTAATCAGGAAATAGGTAGCCTCTGGAGCGGTTCCAACAAAATACCCGGGCGAATTGGAAGCCATCACCGATAAAACAGCCGTTCCATGGTGCGCGCTTTCAAATACAGCCTGATCCCGTTCCACCAAATCGGGTCCGGGCCAGAGGCGCTGTTGCAGCGCAACACTATCAAAAAAAGGCATGGTATCGACATTGGTAAATCCACCATCCATGACGGCGATCCAAATACCCTTTCCACGGGCTCCCACCGCCTGTAAGAAAGGAACCTGCAAAGCAGCACTGTTGATCAGCCCATACCCCATTGGCCCAAACTGTGCTTCAGCTGAACGGTTTTCCGGAAAGACGGTCCGCACTTTTGTAGGTCGATTAGGTGGATTTTTAATTCGAATATGCCGTCCCAAGTAACGCACTTGATGTACATAAGGCAGCTCCAAGGCTCTCTTGATGACCACAGAATCGGCAATAACAGCCGCTGCATTCATCCAGCGAGACACCCCATGAATATCAAGTCCCAATCGCCGAAGCCCCTCCAGATAAGCTGGGTCCACTGGAAGATCTTCCGATAAAACCGGTACGCCCTGTTTTGCCCTCCGTTCAAGCGAACGGGCAGAAAGAAACTCCTGTGGTCGACTCAATGAATAAGGGGTTTCTGTTTTATCCTTGAATTCAATCCACCATTTCCCAAGCCAGGGAGATTGAGCAGAAACAGCAGTGGCGGAGAAACAAATCACCGCCACTGCACCGTATATCCTTAGAAATAAACGCACTTTTAAAAAGAACTTATTGCTCAAGAATATCCTCACCCAATACCCCTTGTTTTTTGGCTGTTTCACCATATCCATGCAACTGAACAGGCTTGCGCTTCTTCGACATTCCGATATTTAAAAATTCAACGAACAAAGAGAAGAAAATAGCAAAGTAGAGGTAACCTTTGGGAACGGAACCCTCAATGAAGTGCCCTAAATGGGCCGCCTCAGCAATCAGGGAGAAACCAATCAAAATTAAGAATGCCAAACCCAACATTTGAACCGTTGGGTGGTCGTTCACAAATTTACTAACTGGTCCCGAGAAGATCATCATTACTAGAACAGAAACTACTACTGCGGCAATCATAATCATCAAGTTATCAGCAATACCAACGGCTGTCAAAATGGAGTCAAACGAAAAGACCAAGTTAATCAGCGTAATCTGAATAATGGCATTGCTAAGCGCATCTTTCCCAGAACCCACTTTTGGATTCGTATCCTCTTCTACCCCTTCCAATTTATGGTGGATTTCTTTAGTAGCCTTGTAAAACAAGAAGATTCCGCCAAGCAGAAGAATGATTCCCTGACCAGTTAGACCACCATGAAGACCAGGAAGATCAATACTAATCAACGGTTCCTTCATGCTGATGATCCAAGAGATACCAAAGAGCAATACAATACGAAGTGCCATGGCCAATACCAAACCAATATTGCGGGCCTTGGGCTGGTCTTCCGCTGGCAGCTTGGAAGAAATGATGGACAGAAAAATAATGTTGTCGACTCCCAATACAATTTCAAGGAAGGTGAGGGTTAACAGACTAACCCAGGTATCAGCCGACGCTAAATCGGGCATTGAATAAAGTAACATAGCAGGTTAAAGGTTTATAATCCAGCAACAAATGCTGTTTTGAAGGTGCATAGGTACGGACTTTTTCGCTTTTCCAAGATAGGACCTCCGATCTACGCCTTGAAAAAAACGATGTACGAAGAAAATTATTCGGCGGAAGTGCCGTGTAATTTCCCGTCGGTATTACCTTTGCAGTACTTGAATTTTAAACTACCAATTCTTATGTCAAATCATAACGAGGAGTATACTCCAAATAAAAAGCGCGATTGGGCGATCTTCGTCGTATCCACTGTAGTAATGGTGGGCATTCTTTTCTGGAAGCCTGAGTGGATTTGGGTAACTTTCCCATTCCAGTTTACTGCGTTGGCAGGAGCAATGGGACGTCTGTAATTTCTATTGCGGTAACCGCAGTTTGAAACCATTGCTTCTTATTGCATTGTTTTTTTCAAGGCTGCCTGAGCCTAATTTGCAGGTTGTTCAAAGTACCATCCTAAAAAAAGAGCGGGTTTAGAAGTTCAATCTTCCAAACCCGCTCTTTTTTTTAGGATAAAGCAAGTACTTCGACTATACCTGTCTCATTCTTCTCCAGAAGCCAAGTGCTAAACCCAGAAGCATCAAAAGAGAACCCGCCCATACAAAATTGATGCCTGGAAAAATAATGGCCTCTAATACGATATAATCCGATCTGCCTGCATTTTCCGCGATTTCAACCGGAATTCCGCCGTCCTGCGGATTGCTTTTGGCTGCCCGAATGGTGAAAAGTCCCGTCTCTGGATCTACACTTTGAAAGACAAAATGCAAACCAAGGCCCATAAGTTCAGACTTTAGGCTCAACAGCTGATTGCCTCTGATGAGGAAGACTGGCGCTACTGGGTAGCTGGCTTCGTTCCCAAGCACTTCCAACTCTGCTGCAACGGCAATATCTCCTTGTTGAGGGACATAATTGGGGTGTTTAATATCCCGGTTCACATTGACAAGCTTCACTTCATAGCCTTGGAATGAAAAAGAAGCGCCCTGCTTGACCTGGAAGGTCTGGTATTGTAGCTCTTCCTCCATTTTCAGTGCCTTTTCAAGTCCCTTTTCTGTAAGCTTTGCCTTGATTTCCAACTGTGGAGCGGAGTATGCCAGCGCGAATGCACCTTCTCCTGGACGCAGGTACATCATTGGATTTAAATCATAACCAGTGCGGTCTTCCAACGAATAAGCCTTCATTTTTAGACCAAAAGCTAGGTCACCCGGCTGCTTTTTATACTCAGGATGTACAGGATCTTTGGTCAGCCCCTGCACCACGATGTAATGCTCTTTAGTAAAAAGGGTATCCCCCGCCACCGCATCGTACAGCTGATACTTTAGGCTATCTTCCTGCTGCTGTGCATACTCAGGATCCAGTTCCGCTTTGGGCAAGGAAGAGACGTGCGTAAAAATGTCGTAATTCCAATAATGCTTGGTGGAGGGATTAGAGGCTACTACCTTGGTGAAGGGGCGATCGTACATCACATTAGGGTGCAGCACAAATTCCTCTCCGGTGGGGTTCCCCGCCTCATCTCTTTTTTTGAACTGGACGGTAAAAGTACGCGTCTGACGCTCAATCGTATCCTGCAAATAGGTAGCTTCAAAATTGCCCTTAATTGGCATAGGAGCCTCCCTAATTAAAAGGACATTACGGTTTAAGTCTTCGTTATCCATCCCCTCGATCAAACCTTCCATCGCAAAATTATTGGAGGAGATCCACTCCTTATTCAAACCGGAGGACATTACCCCCAGGATCAAGATACCAAAACCAAGGTGAGAGACCGCTGAAGCGGCCATTTTCAGGTTGCCCTTGGCGAAAGAAATCAGGTAATCAGCATTAGAACTTAAGGTAAACATTGCGGTGAACAACAAGGTTGCTAACCGCCAATCGCTCACCTTAATCCAAGAAGCATGGAAAAAAGTAAGAATTATTGCCAATACCAAGGCAATTCCCAAGTGTAAACCAAATTTTTTAGCCCAAACAGACCAGTTACGCTCACTATATCGAAGCCATTGAGCGACTCCAGACAAAACACCAATAAACACCGCGATCCACATCTGGTAGCGGTTGTGGTGTTCCACTGGATCCTTCAAGGCGGCTCCTACATAATCCTCCTTGAAAAGTTGAACCAATTTATTCCAAACAGGCAATGAAGTCGCCCCGGTCAGAAGTACCGCTGAGAACAACAGCACCAAAGAGCCCATAAACATCCAAAACTCACGGGAGGCAAACTTCTCTTCTTCTTGGATACTAGGAATTCCCTTGGCACGCGCTCCAAACAATAAAAGAGAGAGTAGAGAAAAAGCCCCGATAAACAGGATCAACTGAAATCCAAGGCCCATTTCCGTAAAAGCGTGAGCCGAAGTATCCCCCAAAATACCACTACGGGTCAAATAGGTAGAATACAAAATTAGAATAAAAGACACCAAGTAAAACCCGTAAGTGCTTCGAATGGAGTACCCAGTGGAACGAGCAATTAAGTTGGTGTGAATCCCCGCTACCAAAGTGAGCCAAGGCACTAATGAAGTATTTTCAACGGGATCCCAAGCCCAATAACCGCCAAAGGACAAGGCCTCGTAGGCCCAAACACCTCCCATAAGAATCCCCAAACCCAAAATAGCGCCGGAAAACAGAGCCCAGTTCAGGGCTGGTTTTAACCATTCCTTGTGCTCCTTTTTCCATAAACCAGCGATAGCAAAGGCAAAGGGGACAATTGTACTGGCAAAACCCAAGAACAAGGTGGGCGGGTGAATCGTCATCCAATAATTCTGCAACAAGGGATTTAAACCATTCCCTTTAACCTTCTCCAAATAATCGGCTTGGGCAAAAATAGGAGCATCCATCACATCCCGCAAAAGATCAAATGGGCTGGCACCCAACCTAAAATCGCCAAAGTAAAGTCCCAAAATCATGGAAGCAATAATGGCCTCGGCGAGGGCAATTACCGCCATAACAGCAGACTCCCATTTTCCTGATTTCAGTATCAAGACCATCCCTAGTATGATATGCCAAAAACTCCAGAGCAAGAAGCTACCCTGTTGTTCCTTCCAAAAAGCGGAAAAGACATACTTGAATGGAAGATCATCCGAAACATTTGCCCAAGCATATTGGTATTCGTATAACTTTCCGGTCAAGATATAAAACAAGGCAATAATCACCCCAAACGTACCAAGTCCATGAAACAGAAAACCGTAACGCCCTAAACGGAGCCAACCTGGATATGCTGCATCTGCCTCCTTCTTGGTAGCCATGAAGTAGGAAAATGCAGAAAAAAGGGCCGCCACGAAGGAGAGCACCACGAAAAAATGGCCAATCTGGCCGGGAAGCAACTGTTCACCTATGTATTCCATGTTCGATATTATCCTTGTTCCGATCGGATGTAAACCTCTTGATCTTGGTATTTAGACGGACATTTTAGTAGCATGTCACTGGCCTCAAAAATTTCACCATTCATAGCGCCTGTTAAGACAATTTGTTCAGAGCGCTCAAAATCCTGCGGTTTAGCAGAGCGCAAAACCACTCTCCGAACGGCTCCAGCGTCGTCTTTCAATTGAAACGCCAGGTAGTTAGGATCTTTTTCCGGATTATATTCAATAGGAGCCTCCTTTACTAGTTGCCCAACAAGCTTAACTTTATCACCACTTTCAGTGGCCTGGTCAAAATTGGCATAGGTGGTGACATCCGAACTGGCGGAAACCAAGGTTGCTATAGCCACTGCGATGACAGCGATGGCAATGAGATGTGATTTTTTCATAACACAGTCTTTAGTTGGAATAAATTCCGATGCAAATTTAGTTCCTATAACGCAAGCAATTACAAAAAGATGCGTCATTTGTAGTTCATCTTCCTTCTTTTCAGTGAAAAGCACTACTTTTCGCACTTTATTCTGAACCAAGCTTTTCACTATGTCCTTTTTTAATAATCTTTTTCGGAAAAAGAATATTCCCGACGCGATTGCGGCTGCTCAAAATGAAGATATTCATGGGGGAGGCCTGCAAAAAAACTTGCGATTTTGGGACTTAACGGCACTAGGAATTGCAGCCATTATCGGAGCAGGAATTTTTAGCACCATCGGCTCTGCCAGTTATAATGGAGGGCCCGGCGTGGTCTTTTTATTTATGTTTACCGCTCTCGCCTGTGGCTTTGCGGCCTTCGCATATGCAGAATTTGCCTCCCTGTTGCCGGTCTCAGGCAGTGCATACACCTATTCTTACGTAGCATTTGGCGAGTTAATTGCCTGGATTATCGGATGGGCGCTGATCATGGAGTACGCGGTTGGCAATATCACTGTCGCCGTTTCTTGGTCAGGCTATTTCACCGGGCTGATGCAAAGCCTTGGCTGGGAAATCCCCGCCTGGGCTCATATTGACTATGTCTCTGCTCAAAAAGGATTTGAGGAGGCCAGCAGTCTACTGTCGAATGGTTCCACCCTTGAAATGCTAACCCAAGCACAAAAAGAGGCTTACCTCGCTTGGTCACAAGCCCCTCTGTTGGGCAGCCTTCCTGTTATATTAGACATTCCTGCGATCATCATGTCTATTTTAATCTCTATTCTAGTGTATGTGGGGATTAAAGAGTCTAAAACGGCGAGTAATATTATGGTAATTCTCAAGATTGCTGTAGTAATAATGGTCATTGTGGTGGGGTCCTTTTATGTTGATGTAAATAACTGGCATCCATTCATACCCAATGGATTCGGGGGTGTAATGGCAGGGGTTTCCTCTGTGTTCTTTGCCTATATTGGTTTCGACGCCCTCTCCACCACCGCAGAAGAATGTAAAGATCCCCAACGGGATCTACCCAGAGCGATGGTGTACTCCATTGTCATTTGTACTGTTTTATACATTATTATTGCCTTGGTGCTGACCGGGATGGTTAGTTATAAAGAACTCGATGTCACGGATCCCTTGGCATTTGTATTTAGTAAATTACACCTAGACTGGTTATCCGGGGTCATTGCTGTAAGCGCGGTGGTAGCCATGGCGGGCGTTTTCTTGGTCTTTCAACTGGGTCAGCCCCGTATTTGGATGACCATGAGCCGGGATGGACTGCTTCCACCCCAGTTTGCCAAAATTCATCCAAAATACAAAACACCTGCTTTTTCAACTGTAGTCACGGCTTTTTTTGTGATTGTTCCGATGCTCTTTATTCCAAGTGATACTGTGTTGGATCTCTGCAGCATGGGTACTTTGTTTGCCTTTGTACTAGTAAGTGGCGGGGTTTTAAAAATGCAGGTAACGCCTAATGCCCCAAGGGGAAAGTTCAGAACACCGTATCTGAATGGAAAGTGGACGTTCCCGATTTTTTTATCCGCTGCTGTACTTCTTATCCAAAAATATTCACCCGAAACGATTCAGTTGTGGTTAGGAAAGGACGGAAACGTGCTTGATCAGGCTCCTATTTTACTCTTTTGGATTACCAGCTTAGTGTTAGCTGTCTTGGCATTTAAACACAACCTATCCCTCATCCCATTATTAGGTTTGGTATTTTGCTTATATATGATGGCGCAGATTCCTGTCTCGAGTTGGTTCTGGTTTCTAATCTGGCTATTAGCTGGATTAGTCATTTATTTTGGATACAGTTATCGACATAGTAAACTTTCATCCTAATTTTAAACAATTAAAAAAGTACACCTATGGACAATCTATTAAACAAATTGAAGGAAGAAGCTTTGGATAAAGCATCAGAAATGAGTGAAAAACTCGACCAACTGAAGGATGCAGCAACCGCTAAGCTGGCAGAACTCCAGGAGGAAGCCTTGGAGGCAAAAGCGGAGTTAGCAGAGGAAATTGCAGAGAAAAAGGCTGAGCTGGAAGCGGCAAAAGCGAATATCGCAGCACATGAAGGGGGTGCAATGGGTTATTTGAGCGATAAAGCCAACGAGCTCCTGGCAGAGGCAAAAGAAGAAGTGAACGAGATGAAGGAAGAGGCAAAAGAGTTTTGGGACAAAGCCCGTGAATTCGGCCAAGACAAACAGGAAAAAGATTAAGCTAATTTTTTTTCCTAAAAATAAAAAGCCCTGACAAAAAGGAATTTCCTCCCTGTCAGGGCTTTTTTTAGGTCAAAATCTATCAATTATTCAATAATTAACTTCCTGGTTGATACCCCCTTTGCAGTCTGGATGACCACAGTATAGAGCCCCGCAGGCAAATCGGCTACTTGAATACTGCGATGCGCCACTCCGGCAGCAATCACCAGACTACGAACTTGCTGGCCGGCCGTATTAAACAAGGACACATTCGCATCTTCGGTTAAGCCTGATCCAAAATCCAAACGAACGGTTTCATCCGCTGGGTTTGGAGCTAGGG
>CANHDG010000039.1 GCA_947459365.1 Saprospirales bacterium | reverse complement strand
TTTGAAATTTGTTAGGTGTGAGGATAGGATTAGCAAGTCCTTTGTGGTATTGATAACCTTGCGACTTTATGCTTCAGTTTCCTTCTTGTCCTGAGTCACTCAATTTTCCTCGGCTTCATTTTATTTTTGCTGTAAAAATAGTTTTGTACTTAGTGTTGGTCCAACCAATGATGTTGAAGGGTCAATCAGCTGAACAAAATCGATGGTTTAATGGCTCGATTCACGCTACGAATAATGGGATTTCTCTAATTCCAACCTTTATGTTAGGGAAGCCTGCATCGATTTTTTATTTAACGGTTGGTTCCTCCAAATTTCGATTTGAACCTGAGATGCGTTTTTCATTAAAGGGGCAGCCTTGGTCCTTTATATTTTGGTGGCGGTACCAGCTTCTTGAGCGAGATAGATTTAAATTAAGTTTGGGAGCACATCCTTCCTTGGCTTTCCGTGCAACGACTGCTGACTTAAATGGGAGGCCTACGGAGGTGCTTTACCCTACTCGTTTTTTTGCTGGCGAATTGGTGCCGACTTGGAAAATTTTGGATCATGTCAGTGTTGGAATGTACTACTTGTACTCTAGAGGGCTGGACAGTTACGCCAATCGAAATACCCATTTCTTGACAGTAAACACCCATTTTTCAAAAATAAAATTGAGTGGTGGTTATTATTTGAATTGGAAGCCTCAGCTTTATTATCTAAAAATTGATCAAAAGGATGGTGTATTTTTTGTGTCTAATTTAACTTTGGCAAAAGAAAAAGCACCATTTTCTATTTATGCTATTGTTAATAAAAGGCTTAGGAGTACAATTGTGAGTAGTAGGGACTTTGTTTGGAACCTCAGCTGTGCTTATTCTTTTCAGAACCATTACCTTAAAAAAAGGTAGAAATCGGTGAAATTGAGTCATTTTAGATGGAAGAAAAAGATCAAATAGAAACTCTGGAGTCTTTTTACGAGAGAAAGATGGACGGACCACCTGCAAGTTTTGGGGAGGGTATGGGTCATTTCAATGTATTTCGCTTGGAGCCATTTGTCGGCGAACAAGCTCAGCCGGTGCCGTACGAAAGAAGAGAATTTTATAAAATTATGTTGGTGTATGGGGAGGGTAGCGTACATTTTGCGGATAGAATGGTACATGTACGAGAGCGGGCATTGACCTTTTCTGCGCCATCTATTCCCTACTATTGGGAGAACACCGAACTGGTGACAGGCGGAGTGTTCTGCATATTTAATGCACTTTTTTTTAGTCAATTCGGTAGAATAAACCAATATTCGGTTTTTCAACCAGGAGGGAACCATGTTTTTGAGTTGTCAGAGGAAGAGGCGGTACTAATTGAGCAAATATTTAGTAGGATGATGGATGAGTTAGCATCTGAGTACGCACATAAACAGGATGTAATGCGTAATCTGGTGTTTGAACTGCTGCATTTTGCAACAAAAAAAGATCCCGCTGCGGTCTATGTTCGGCAGCCGATGAATGCTTCTCACCGTATTTCCACCTTGTTTTTGGAATTATTGGAACGGCAATTCCCTGTTGATCCGTCTCCTCCTCGGGTACGCTTACGATCAGCCTCTGATTTTGCGCGACAGCTAAACATTCATGTGAACCATTTAAATCGTGCGGTGAAGACAACCACACAAATGACCACCTCCCAGCTGATTGCAAGTCGGACTCTACAAGAAGCAAAAGTACTCTTAAGAAACAGTAGCTGGACTGTTTCCGAGATTGCCTATGCATTGGGCTATGAGGAAGTAACGCATTTTAACCAATTTTTTAAAAAGCATTTGTTAATGAGTCCTTTGAAGTATCGCAACAGTTCCCTACTGGATTGACCAATTTGGAATTTTCTCGTACAGGAGAAAGGTGAGAAGGCTGATGGAAAGGCCGGTCAAAATGGTTTTCGATTCCCAAAATCATCCTACCTTTGCGGGATCACTAACCATTCCAATTATGATATCTCGTCGGTTTTATCTTGTAATTAGTTTGATTTTAGCGGCTGCAATGGTTCGGCTGTTGCCACATGCGCCTAATTTTGCACCGGTAGGTGCGATGGGGCTTTTTGGAGCGGCGTATTTTCGAAAATCATGGGCCCTTGTTTTACCTTTTGCTGCCCTGTTTTTGAGTGATTTAGTTCTAAATAATACGATTTACAGCGCATATTTCCCAACATTCACCTGGGTTTCTTCACCCTGGATGTATCTTTCTTTTGCTGCGGTAGTTCTTGTTGGACTTGGTTGGTTTTCGACGGGGGTGAGCAAGTGGAAAGTAGTTGGAGGAGCTTTTTCTTCTTCAGTGGTCTTCTTTTTGGTATCGAATTTCGGTGTTTTTATGGAAAGTGGGATGTATCCCAAGACGGTTGCTGGCTTAGGGATGTGCTACACAGCGGGCTTGCCTTTCTTTACGAATACGGTGGTGAGCGACCTGCTTTATTCCACGATCTTGTTTGGAGTGTACCAGTTTGCCGCTCGTAAAATGGCTGTTGTGACGGTTCGTTAAGTCATTTTTCCTTCATCTTTTAATAATTGAGACATGTCCAAAAGAAGCCTTTCTCCAAAGAAAGTATCGGAGAGCCGCACCGTCATGACCGAAATGATCATGCCGAATGATACCAACCCGATGGGCAATTTAATGGGTGGGTATTTAATGCGGTGGATGGATATAGCCTGTGCCATTTGTGCGGGTAAGCACTGTGAGTCCCATGTCGTAACTGCTGCAGTGGATCATATTTCCTTTCAGAATCCAATTCGGTTAGGGGACGTAATTACTTTGGAAGCTTGTGTAACGAGGGCGTTCAGCACGTCGGTAGAGATATTCGTGCAAGTGTATGCGAATGATTTGAAGGGACAGCAACCCCGCCGCTGCAACCATGCTTATTTTACCTTTGTAGCATTGGACGATGAAAAGAAGGAGCCAATTGCCGTGGCACCGGTGCTTCCGCTCTCCAGCGAGGAACAATCACTGTATGAAAGTGCGCAGCGCCGCAGAGAAATGCGCTTGGTATTAGCGGGCCGCATGAAGGTAAAGGAGGCAACTGAGATTCGGAAATTGTTCATGGAGACGGATTAGATTGAATCTGTTGTTGATATCCCCCCAATTTATTTTAATACCCACCTACTATGAAAAAGAAGGAAGAACAAAAACCTCGCCTCAGTAAAGAAGGACTTGCTGCCGCCCTCAAAATTTTTGAGTATGTCAAGCCCTACCGAAGCCATTTTATTATTGGCTTAATTTTATTATTTCTCTCGAGCACCGTGTTTATGGTGTTTCCATTTATTGTAGGGGTGATGTTGGATGTGGCGCAGGGTAAGGCGAGCATTGCGCACCTTGATCTTCCCTCCATCGCATTCTTGTTGTTGGCGGTACTTGCCTTTCAAGGGGTGGTTTCTTATTTTCGAGTCATCTTATTTGCCCGGGTGAGTGAGGGGGTTTCAGCAGATATTCGGAAAGACTTATATCAAAAGCTCATTAGCTTGCCGGTAGTTTTTTTCGAAAAAAGTCGAGTGGGAGAGTTAGTCAGTCGGTTGACGAACGATGTAGAAAAACTGTACAATACCTTTTACTTTGTACTAGCGGAGTTTATCCGTCAAATCATCTTATTGGTTGGGGGCGTTTTGTTTTTAGCTTGGCAGACACCAAAACTAACTGGAGTGATGCTGGCTATTTTCCCCTTAATCGTGGTGGGTGCAATGTTATTCGGTCGTAAAATCCGGAAGTTGTCCAGAATGCGCCAGGATAAGTTGGGAGACACCAATACTATTTTGGATGAAACACTGCAGAGTATTTATGCTGTAAAATCATTTGCGAACGAACGTTTTGAGGTGAACCGATACCGAGCATCCAATGATGCTGTTCGAGGGGTTTCAATGCAGTTTGCTTCTGGGCGTGCCTTGTTTTCCGTATTTATCATCACTGTTCTGTTTGGTGCACTTTTTTTCGTCATTTGGTCGGGCATGCGCATGGTTGAATCAGGTGAAATTACAGCGGGTCAACTGATTTCTTTTGTCACCTTTACAGCGGTGATTGGTGGAGCGATTGCTGGATTAGGTAACTTTTACTCAGAGTTGGTGGGAGCTATGGGTGCAACCGAACGGGTACAGGAAATATTGACTGCCGAGTCGGAGACAGAAGCGCGTCGGCAGACCAACGTGCCTGCGGGTCCATTGAAAGGGACGATTGAGTTAGATGCGGTTGAATTTGCTTATCCGACCCGAAGTGATGTGCCCGTGTTGAGAGGGCTCTCTTTGTCGATTCAGCCTGGCCAGAAAGTAGCCTTGGTGGGGCAGTCCGGAGCAGGTAAGTCCACCGTTATGCAGCTGATGTTGCAATTCCACCAGCCTTTATCGGGGGTAATTAAAATTGATGGAAAGGATATTCAGGAGTATGAGTTGGAGTCCTACCGGCGCAATTTTGCCTTAGTCCCTCAGGAAGTCATTTTATTTGGAGGTACTATTCGGGAAAATGTACTTTATGGCAAGCCGGAGGCTACGGAAGCGGAGCTAGTGGAGGCTCTTGAGAAGGCAAATGCCTGGGATTTTGTCCAAGCATTCCCGGATGGTTTAGAAACGGTGGTTGGGGAGCGGGGGATCAAGTTGTCGGGTGGGCAGCGTCAGCGCATTGCCATTGCCCGCGCGATTTTGCGGGATCCTGCTATCTTATTGTTGGATGAGGCCACCTCTAGTCTGGATGCTGAAAGCGAGCGTTTGGTTCAAGAGGCTTTGAATCGGTTGATGGAAAACCGGACCAGTATTATCATTGCGCACCGTTTATCCACGATACGAGAAGTAGATCGGATTTTTGTGTTAGAGGGTGGAAAAATAGTAGAAATGGGCACCCATGCGGAGTTGTCAGCTTTAGAAAATGGCACCTATCGGAGTTTGGCCAAACTACAATTTACGGCTGAACGGAATGTGGAAAGTTGAGAAACAGCCCTTTTTGACTTTTTCTAAAAAAAATACCTTTTCGAACACAAAAGGTTCCAAGAGCTGTTTAGTAAAAAAAAGAAAAAATGACAGGAATCCTTATTGTCAATTTGGGTACGCCGGATGCGCCTACCCGCGGTGCGGTTTACCGGTATTTAAAACAGTTTTTACTCGATGCTCGGGTGATAGACATTAATGCGGTAGCGCGTAATCTGCTCGTACGAGGTATTATTGCTCCTTTTCGGTCAGGCAAAAGTGCAGCAGCCTACCGGGAGCTTTGGACAGAGCAGGGTTCGCCGTTGAAAATTTACGCTGAGCGGCTGGTAGCGGGGGTTCAAGAGCAGTTAGGCCCCGATTATGTGGTAGAGCTTGGGATGCGCTACCAAAATCCTTCTTTGGACTCGGCGATTGCTCGGCTCATGAAAGCCCGGGTGAAGAAAATAGTGGTATTCACCTTGTTTCCACAATATGCAAGTGCCACTGTGGGGTCGGTTCATGAGGAAGTAATGCGGATACTCAGCAAGCAGCAAGTGATTCCTGCGGTTGAATTTATCAGTGAGTACGCTACGTACGGACCTATGATTGAACGATTTGCGAACAATGCACGGGCGTTTGATTTAGCTCAATACGATCATATTCTTTTCAGTTACCATGGGGTGCCTCAACGGCAGCTCCGGAAGGCGGATGATTGTAACCATTGTCTGAAAAGCGCAGATTGTTGCCATCAGCTAACCGATGCGAATTACTTTTGTTACTCGGCACAGTGCTACGCCACGACAGCGGCTATTGCTGCTCAGTTGGGCTTGAGCAAGGAGCACTATTCTGTTTCGTTTCAAAGCCGCTTGGGAGCTGATCCTTGGACGCAGCCTTATACCGTTAAAGTGTTGGAAGAGTGGGCTAAGAAAAAAGGGGCTAAAAAAATCCTTGTATTTTGTCCTGCCTTCACGGCAGACTGTTTAGAAACGACCATTGAGATTGGGGAAGAGTACCGAGAGGAGTTTTTGGAATGGGGAGGAGAGCAGTTGGATCTGGTGCCCAGTTTGAATGATCACCCGGATTGGATAAAGGCGGTCGCTGAAATGGTGCGGCGGTAGCGGTAGGTGAAAAGAGAGTGGCCTGGCAACGTTGCAACTGCCAGGCCACCCTTTTTTAAGGTTAATCGGTCTTTACACTGCCTTGGAGCCAGCCATATCCACCACTCTTCGTTCGATTGGGGGAATGTTTCGGACCACCATTTGAGTGGTATTTCGAATACGCTCTTCGAAGAGCACAATTTTTCCTTTTTTCAGGTTGTCAATTGTATCCTGCGTATAATGGCGTATGGTGATCAATTCTAAGTGCTCCTCTTTTCGCACCTTGAACTCGTCGGATATTTCCTTGATAAATTTATCGATGCGCTCGGGCACGTTTGGGACACAGATGGTGAACGAGATAGCGGTGTTTTGCATGGAGTTGACAAAAATTCGTTGGTTTGCCAGTTTGCTAAATAGCCGCGCCATGTGGTGTTCTGCCACAAACGAGTAGTCGAGGGTACTGATGTGAAGCAGCGCCTGGTTTTTTTCCACCATTACGATTGGAGGGTAGGTGTCTTCCGTGTCGCTGCTGATTTCGGTTCCTTCTCCGGAGGGGTCGAGGAAGGATTTTACATACATGGGGATGCTTTTATTTTGGAGGGGTTTGATTGTTTTAGGGTGAATCACTGTGGCTCCATAGTAGGTCATCTCGATGGCCTCCTTGTAGGAAAGTCGGTCGAGTTTCAGTACATTTTCAAACAGGCGTGGATCTGCGTTGAGTACACCGGGCACATCTTTCCAGATGGTCATGCTTTCTGCGTCTAGGCAGTGGGAGAAGATAGCGGCGGAATAATCCGAGCCTTCTCTACCGAGGGTAGTGGTGAAGTTTTCGGAGGTGCTTCCGATAAAGCCTTGGGTAAGGACAAATCCACCAGCTTCCAGCATCGGTGGGACGATTCGTTGGGCATTTGCTTTTGTCTTATCCCAATTTACCCAGCCTTCCCTGTAGGTGTTATCGGTTTGAACAACATCCCGGGCGTCCAGCCATTGGGTGGGGAATCCTGCTTTGTTTAAGTAGGCGGAAAGGATACGGGTGGAAACTAATTCGCCCATGCAGACCAGCTGATCATACATATAATCGTAGTCTTCGTTGGGGGCTTCGTCTAGCACCCATTCTCCCTCTACGAAGGTATCGTTGACGATGGAGAACACATCATCGTTGGCCTCGAACAGCTCTCTCAGGATGGAGTAGTGCTGCTCTTTAACGGCATCGTACAATTCTTGGGCATTCCCGGCGAATTTGGCGTGTGCGTTCACTACGGCCTCCAGTGCATTGGTGGTTTTGCCCATGGCAGAAACGACAATGACTAGCTTTTCGTGGCGGTAGGACTGTAGGATATGGGCGACATTCCTGATGGCGTTGGCATCCTTGATACTTGCGCCTCCAAATTTGAATACTTTCATAGCAGATTCGAATATGAAGGCGCAAAAGTACGAAGGATTCTTCAAATACGCTTTACAGGTCAGTAAAGTCGTACTCGTAGATATGGTGGTCCAACTGAGTATTGGCTGGAAGTTCGAAGAGTGTTTTGATCAGCCCGTCTCCCAGGTCATACACCCAGCCGTGGATATGGGGTGCGTTTCTGGTTTTCCAGGCATGTTGAACAATGGATGTTTTGGCCAAGTTGTGGACTTGTTCAACCACATTCAACTCTATGAGTCGGTTTAACCGATCTTTTTCATTGGGAATGGAGTCAATTTCTGCTTGGTGGAAGCGGTACACATCTTTAATATTGCGGAGCCATTTATTGATGATTCCTAGATTGGCATTCCCCATTGCTGCCTTTACTCCTCCACATCCATAGTGGCCACAGACGATAATGTGTTTTACCTTGAGTACTTCCACGGCGTACTGCAATACGCTCAACAGGTTGAGGTCCGTATGCACCACCATATTTGCGATATTGCGGTGGATAAAAATTTGGCCTGGTTGGGTTTGCGTGATCCGGTCGGGTGGTACTCGGCTGTCGGAGCAACCGATCCATAGGTATTCTGGACTTTGTTGGTCCTTCAGGCGGTTAAAGAAATCCGGGTCTGTTTCGAGAATTTCCTTGGCCCAAGCTTTATTTTCTAATAAGAGGTGTTCGTAATCTTTCATATCTCAGATTTTGGTATATTGATGTGATTTGCAACTGATTTGTTTTCAGGAAGTTTTACTTCCACCTTAATTCCTCTAAAGTGAGCGGTTGCAAGAAAGTCATTAAGGATTTCGGCATTGTCTAAATCTACAAAACCGATACTACTTAGGTTAATCCATACTTTTGATTGATCAGGAAGCTCGCTCAATACTTTTTTTAGTTCGTATTTATGTACGAAAGAGAGGTCTTTACGAATTCTAACCAGGTAGGTGTTCTCTTCATTACTGACCACGGTAACGGCTGATTTGTAGTTCTCGATCAGTACAAAGGCGCCTCCAATAAAAATGCCAATTAATACGCCAATTAATAAATCCGTGAGTAGAATAGCTACAATGGTTATCACAAAAGGAATAATGTGAGAAAGGCCCTTGTTTTTTTCGGAGATAAACAAAGAGGGTTTTGCCAATTTATAACCCGTTGCGATTAACACGGCTGCCAGCGCTGCGAGGGGGATCAGGTTCAAAATGGAGGGAATCAAGGCCGAGAAAGCTATGAGTAGCACCCCATGAGCGATGGTTGAGGCGCTGGTTTTTGCTCCGGAGGAGACATTAGCGGAGCTTCTCACAATGACAGAGGTAACGGGCATGCCCCCAAACAATCCATTGAGCATATTACCAATTCCCTGAGCGATTAGCTCCCGGTTTGGAGGTGAGTTGCGCTTATAGGGATCGATGCGATCTACGGCCTCCAAGCTAAGCAGGGATTCAATACTGGCTACTAAACCGATGGTGAATGCAATGGACCAGACCTTCGGGTTGGAGAGCCCGTCCAAGCTCATCATTTTAAATTGTCCTAAAAAAGAGGAGATTGATTCAGGTACTGGAATATTCACCAAGTGTTCGCTGGTGATTACGAAATCGGGTGCGACCGTTTGGAAGGAGGCGTTTAACACCACTCCAAGTAATACTACCACCAAAGGGCCAGGTATCAATTTGAGAATGCCTTTTCGCTTTGGTGCAATGGCGTCCCACCAGAAGAGAAAGCCAAGGGAGAGCAGGCCAATGACTACGGCGCCCATCGTAAAGTGCGAGTCAAACAAGTGCCACAATTCAGAAAAAGTGTTCTCTCCATCAGGTTGTGAAAAGGCAAAATCACCTTCGTAGTCTTTGTCATACCCTACTAGGTGAGGAATTTGTTTGAGGATCAAAATAATCCCAATGGAGGCCAGCATTCCTTTGATTACGGAAGACGGGATAAAATCCCCAATCACACCTGCCTTCATTGTTCCTAGGACGATTTGGATCAATCCAGCGATAAATACGGAGAGCAAAAAGGTTTCGTAGGTGGGCAAGGATTGGATAGCAGAAAGTACGATCACCGTGAGGCCAGCCGCCGGGCCACTTACACTTAAGGGTGATTTGCTGATCATTCCAATAACGATGCCGCCAATAGCGCCCGCAATGATTCCTGAAAAAAGCGGAGCACCTGAAGCCATGGCCACACCAAGGCAAAGTGGGAGGGCCACCAAAAACACAACGACAGAGGCAGGTAAATCCTGCTTGAAGTTCTTTAATGGACTAAAGTTTTCTACAGACATGAAGGTTTAATACGTTTAACAGCACAAAGGTTTAAGAACAAAAGGGTATGTAGAGGAATCCATACAACGACTTAATGGACAAGTACTTATTCCCATCCGGTCATTTGATATCCTAAAAACTCAGAAGAAGGTTTCATTAAATGTTACAACAGCAATGCAATTCCAAACGCCATAGGTTATATATTGTTTAGCAAATAAATACTTTTTTTATTGAAGTAAAGCTATCATTTGACAAAAAAGTCTACTCTTTTTTTAAACAACTGGTCAAGCCCAGTGTTTACTTATCTTTGCGAGGTAAACAACGTGTTTCAAGCGCTCTCACATCGGAAATGGGCCTCACTTCTTTTTTTGGGAGTGTTGTTATCTGCCCTTCTTCACCAAACGTACCACCGTTTGGAGGAGGCGTATTGCCATGCAGCCTTAAAAGCTTGCGAACTGGATATTGCTAGCCCTGAAGGTACTCAGCATTTTCACGATGCCCACTACCTTTCAGAAGATTGTTCGCTTTGTGATTTCTTTTTTCAAACCTCCTATCCTCCTGCCGCACCGGAACTACCGGCTAGAGCGTTACTTCCTGCTTTTTATTTCTCCCCGTTGAGTCCAGAGCAGGTGGTTTCCAGTGGGCCTCATCGAGTACCCACTCTAAGAGGACCACCAGCATTTTTTGGGTGATTTTTAGGTAGAAAAGGCTGATGCGTTTGGTTCGGGCCCACGATTCTGGCGATCCAGGATTCTTTGGGGGCTCGGGTATATCGTAGACCTTTCTAACCTTTTTCTTGATCGAACGGTGGTTGCTCCCCCTTTTTTTGATTCATTTTGCCTGTTTAAATGGTGCCGTATAAGGTCTTCACGGGTCGTCTTTGGGTGGCCAGTGTAGTATTGGGTTCTCTATTCAGTCTGACAGGTGCTCCTGTTTTTGCGCAAGACTGCAAAGAGACACTCGTTGGGCGACTGGAGCTTTCCGAAGGTGGTGAGCCGGTTGCTTTTGCCAGTCTGTCGATTCGGGAGCTGGATGAAAAAGTGCTTTCGGACGACAAAGGTTTTTTTTCGTTTTCAGGTGTTTGTCTGGGAAAAGTGTACCTTATTGAGGTGTACTATTTAAGTCAGCAGCAATCCTTTGAAGTGCAGGCGACAGCGCAACCTGTGCTCTTGCAAGTGGGACTGTCCAACCTGTTATCGGAAGTGTTGGTGGCAGAGAAAGCAGCACCGCATGTTCATACGGAAGCAATTTGTACCGTTGATCAGCTGGATTTTGACAGCCGCCAATCGGTAAGTTTGGGGGAAATTGTTCGGCAATTACCTGGGGTGAGTGTTTTACAGACGGGTGCCAATATTTCTAAACCAGTGATACAGGGGTTGCATTCCAATCGGATTGTGATTGTCAACAACAACTTGGTGCTGGAAGGGCAGCAATGGGGGAGAGAGCACGCCCCGGAGATAGATCCCTTCTCAGCGGATAAAGTAACGGTGGTAAAAGGAGCTATGGGGGTTCGTTATGGAGTTGGAGCGATGGCGGGTGCCATCGTGCTGGAGCCGGCCCCCCTACGAAGCGAACCAGGTTGGGGCGGCTGGGCAACTATCGGAGGTTTTTCCAACGGCAGAAGCATGGTGACAGCCTTGGCGCTGGATTACCGTTCTCCCAAATCACCGTGGGCATTCCGCGTCCGCAGCACAGCTAAAAAAGGCGGAAACCTAAGGGCTCCAGACTACTGGCTCTACAATACGGGGCATTCCGAGTTGAATTTTGGCTTTCAAGCGGAGTGGAAACCCTCGGCTGATACCCGCCATGAGCTATCGTTTTCCAGATTTGGGCAACAATTAGGCGTCTTGAGGGCTTCGCATCTCGGGAATCTACAACAAATTGAGTTGGCAGCTCAGTTAGACACCCCGCTCAATAATATTAATCGATTCTCTTGGGGGCTCGACCGCCCGTATCAAGGGATTCAGCACTATACTGCCGCGTACAAACTGCAACACCGTATTAGTGATCATTGGAAATTAATGGCACAGTACGGATACCAATTTAATTACCGGCAAGAATACGACGTGGTTCGGAAAACGGGCGCCGCCGCTGATCGCGCTCAAGTGGCCTTTCGACTGTGGACCAATGCCCTTGACGTCTGGCTGGAACATCGTCCAGGCCGGTATTGGCAAGGCGAAGGCGGCGTGCAGGTAATTCATTTTTTGAACTATGTCAATCGTGGCGCATTTATTCCCAACTACCAGACATTTGGTGCCTCTGTTTGGGCGCAGGAGCGATGGAGGAAGCATGGGGTGCCTTGGGAGTGGGAGCTAGGTGGCCGATATGATGTTCGTCGGAGCGAAGTGTACACCGTCGGGAATACTACCCGCGACCTGAACCAGGAAGTAGTATTTGGAAGTATCTCCGGGGTAGGCGGTGTTCATTACCACCTTCATCCAGCTACTACCCTGACGCTGCATACGGGATATGCTTGGAGGCCGCCTTCTATTTATGAACTGTTTGCGCGTGGCGTACACCATGGAGCCGGTACGTATGAGGAAGGAGATTCAACCTTGGTGCCGGAAAAAGCGTGGAACTCCAATCTTTCCTGGACATTCCGACCGGCCCCTGAAAGCCCTTGGCAATTAACTGCTACCCTCTTTTACAATCAAATTCGGGATTTCATTTACTTAAATCCTTCCCTGACGGGTAAAGTCACCATACGGGGTACGTTCCCTGCCTATTATTACCGGCAATCGGATGCCTTGTTAAGAGGATTGGATTTCCAATTTCAGACACCGCTTTGGGCTGGATGGGGGACGGAGACTCGCGTATCCTTGTTGCGGGCTGACCGAAGGGTTGAAGGAGGCCTTACCCCCCTTCCCTTGATGCCTGCCAACCGGTTTCAGTATGGTTTGACTTGGCAAAATGGAACGCGTTGGCAGCTTCGGGCCCTGGCAAATACGGTATTGGAGCAGCAGCGTGTACCAGCGGAAGGTTTGATCAAGGAAGCGCCGCCTGGGTTTACCACCTTTTCTTTGGATGGTAGTTACCGGCTGGAACGCGCTGGCCGAAGTTGGGAGTTTGGGTGGACTGCACAAAACCTGGGTAACCTTCGGTATCGGGAATACCTTAATTTTTTTCGATTTTATGCGGATGAGCCAGGCTTTAACCTAGGCTTGCGCGTAAAGTGTATTTTTTAAATTTTAACCTTATCTATTATGAAAAACATACAAAATTCAACCTCATTTCTTTTGATCCTTTTTTCTGCTCTTTTTTTGGGAGCCTGTGAAAAACACGACCACACAGCTGCGGAAAATATTACGGCTGTTGAATTGCACCTGAAGGGTAATGGAATTGATCAGGTATTTAAATGGGAAGATACGGATGGAGACGGAGTTGCCAATCAAATTGACTCCCTGGTGTTGCCGCAAATGACATCGAATATCACTTGCCAAGTGCGTATTTTCGATCGAAGTGAGACCCCCGAAATCGAGCTGACGGCCGAAATTGTGGCGGAGGGAGTAGATCACCTGCTCACGTACGGGGTGAGTAACACAATCGGTCTACAAATTTCTGGACTTAACCAAGATAATAACGGGAACCCGCTGGGAACCGAATCGATCTGGACTACCTTGAATGCAGGTGCTGGCGGAACGCTAACGGTTACCATGTACCATGAGCCCACTGATAAAAACAGCCCAACGAATCCGGGAGGTGAGGTTGATTTTCAGGTGGTGTTTCCGGTGAGAATACAATAATATTGCGGGACTACTTTGTTGCTGTCCACAGAGCAATTGAAGTACAGGGGTGTTTAAGGAGCTGCCAAAAAAACAGCCGCCAGAGGGTCGAATCTGGCGGCTGTTTTTTTAACTTGGTGTATCTGTCTCGGCCTCAGGATTGGCTTCTTCCTTTTTAGGATATTTGCTTCCAGCGTAAAGATCGAATTTTTGAAAACTACATTCCAAGGAACCGTTGATCAGTTCGATGCGTCGGGTCGCCCGTAAACCGAGTCGTTTGAGGGCCTCTTTGTTGGAGGAAATTACCCATGCGGTCCAACCAGGCCAGTTTTTCTTAAGAGTATCACCGACCCGCTGGTAGAATGCTTCTGCTTCATAGAGCGGGAGGCGTTCATCATAGGGGGGATTCATTATTAGGGTGCCGGTGCTAGCGGGTGGTTTGAGGGCTTCGAATTCTTGTTTTTCGAAATGCACTATTTTCTCGAGTCCGGCGGCCATGGCATTGATGCGGGCAGCATTCACAGCCCTTGGGTTCATATCGGTTCCCCAGATGGGGAAAGGGAGGCTGGTTAGGCGTTGTTCATCTGCCCTGTTTTTCACTTTTTCCCAGCATTCGGCATCGAAATTTTTCCATTTAATAAAGCCAAATGGTGTTTCTCGGTAGTACTGTGGAGATTGGTGAAGAGCCATGAAAGCCGCTTCGATGGGCAGGGTTCCACTTCCGCACATGGCATCTGCTAGGGCGGAGTTTTGGTCCCATCCAGCTAGCAGCAGCATGCCAGCAGCCAACACCTCATTCAGTGGGGCTTCAACAGAGTCTCTCCGGTAGCCTCGTTTGTGGAGGGAATCTCCGCTGGAATCGAGCAGGAAGTCGCATTGGGTCCCATGAACTCGTACATGGATTCGAAGGGTAGGAGCGGTGGTGTTGACATTGGGTCGGCGATTGTACCGTTCTCTAAACTGGTCGACTACAGCGTCTTTAGTGACGAGGGCAGCGTATTAAGAGTGACGGATTACTTGACCGGCGATGGTTGCTTCTACAGCCAACGTATCATCCACTTCCATCAGTTGATGCCAGGGGATGGATTGTGCTTGGCGGTACAGGTCGCGTTCGTTGAATATTTTTCCTGAATGGAGGTGTACCAGTACGCGAAGGGCGGTACGGGCTTCGTAGTTAGCGCGGTAAATCAGTTCGCGGTTGCCCCGGCATTCGACGGCTCGTTTGACGGGGTGTACATCGGTAGCTCCCAGTGCTTTGAGCTCGTCGGCGAGGACGACTTCTAGACCTTGGAGGGTTTTTACTACGATTTTGTAAATAGGCTCTTGCATGGAATTAGGTGTTGCGGTACCACATCAGGACGGCTCCGATGGCGGTGATCAGGACGATCAGCAAGGAGGCCATTTGGATGGTTCGGCGCATGTGATTTACGAAGTCGAGGATAGCGCTGCGTTGTTGAGGGTATTTGGGCAGTATTTCTTGTTCCAGCTTTTGGCGGTTGAACAAGTGTTCTGCTTTAAACTCGACCTTGTTTTTCACCAAGACGCCGTACGTTTTGAGCACTTTTGCTCGGAAATAAAGATTTACAAACAACATTGCCACGAACAGGGCGATGAGGATGGAGATCAATAAACTATACATACCTGCAAAGGTCACAAAAAAAAGCGTGGAAAGGTGTAAATACCCGTTTATTTTAGTTCTTTTGCGTTTTCATTTTTCTAATAAATCAATTTTATTCTCTGTATGCAAGCAAACAATACGCAAATTTGGGGGCATCCACGCGGACTTGCCCTGCTCTTTTTCACAGAAATGTGGGAGCGCTTCAGTTATTATGGCATGCGGGCCATTTTTTCGTTGTACATGATCAATGCCCTGCTTTTTTCAAAGGCAAAGGCATCTGAGATATATGGTAGTTATACAGGTTTGGTGTATTTGACGCCCCTAATTGGGGGCTATGTCGCGGATCGGTACTGGGGCAACCGCAAGTGCATTACCCGTGGAGGTATTTCGATGGCGATTGGTCAGTTTTTGATGTTTGGCAGTGCTTCCATGTATGAAAACGTTGGTCTGGCGGTCTCGCTTATGTGGGCGGGCTTGTTTTTCTTAATTTTGGGGAATGGTTTTTTCAAGCCGAACATTTCTTCCATGATTGGTCAGATGTATTCGGAGGGCGACAAGCGCCGGGATGCGGCGTACACCATTTTTTACATGGGAATTAACCTGGGGGCCTTTTTTGCTCCTTTGGTGTGCGGTTTTTTGGGTGATACGGGCAATCCTGCCGATTTCAAATGGGGCTTTTTTGCGGCCGGCGTTGGTATGGTGTTGGGCACTGTGTTGTTTCACACTCAAAAAGACAAATTTGTTGTGACCCCTGATGGTGCTCCGATTGGAGCGAAGCCTAACAGCGATGTACAGGCAGATGGATCAACCTCTGGAGGATTGGGTTCCTCTCAATTAATGCTTGGCATTGGCTTGTTGGTGGGAGGATTTCTTCTTTTTTGGAAGGGAATGGGATTTGATGTGATTGGGGCGTCTATTTACTCCGCTACTATATCGATGATGGTGATGATTATTACCGATAAATCCTTGACGAAGGTAGAGCGCGACCGTATTTTGGTGCTTTACGTATCGGCCTTCTTTGTAATTTTCTTTTGGGCGGCCTTTGAGCAAGCGGGTGCTTCCTTAACCTTCTTTGCAGATGAGCAGACCAACCGTACGATTTTGGGAACTACTATTCCTGCCAGTTACTTCCAATCGGTGAATGCCGTAGCGGTCGTGTTATTAGCCCCTGTGATTGCGGCTGTTTGGGTCTTTTTGTCTCGGAAGAGAGCAGAGCCCAACTCCCTGGTGAAGCAGGCATTAGGATTGATTATTCTTGCTTTGGGTTATGCTGTAATTGCGATTGGAGTAGATGGATTGGGTTTAGGAATGAAAGTGAGTATGTTCTGGTTGATCGCTCTGTACGTGATTCACACGGTAGGTGAATTGTGCTTATCGCCCATCGGTTTATCGTTGGTTTCCAAATTATCCCCGATGCGTTTTGTATCCTTGTTGTTTGGGGTATGGTTTTTGGCCAATTCTGTGGCAAACAAAGCGGCTGGTCAATTGAGCGGCTTGTATCCACCCTCAGGGGCCGAGTATAAAATGGCGATGGATAATGGAATTGATGAAGCTACTTACACAGGTTTGCTGGAGGGTACGGTAATGCCTACTCCTGAGCAAGTAAGCATTGCCAAAGAAAAAAACCTGCCCATGCAGTATCCTGTATTTATGGGAAGCCCGATTAAGAACCTCTATCAGTTCTTCATGGTCTTTGTCGGGATGTCCGGTATTGCGGGCTTGATTTTGTTTGGATTATCGTTCCCGCTTCGAAAAATGATGCACGGGGCGGACTAGTCGTTTGCGGATAAGTCAAACGTACCATAAAAAAGGGTGGTTGGTGGCATTAGCTGGTCAACCACCCTTTTTCGTTTTTTAAAAAGAGCAAAGGGACCAAATTTTGGGTCCAAGAAGTAGAAGACCTATGATGACGGAGCCAATTGAAGCCAGCAAAACGGCGCCTGCTGCCATGTCTTTCGCTTTTCCGGCGAGTGGGTGGTAATCTGGAGAAACCAGATCGGTGAGGTATTCCAGGGCGGAGTTCATGGCCTCGAGGGCCATGACGATTAGAATACAGAGCAGGATGACTGCCCATTCCATTGTTTGAAGGGGGAGCAGTGCCGAAACGATCAGTACGAGCACTGCTACTCCAGCTTGGATTTGGGCATTGCGATGGTGAAGCAGGAGATCTTTAATTCCTGTCAGGGCATACTTGATATTTTGAATCAAACGGTTCAAATGAATCGGGACGTTGTCAAAAATGGTCAAAGGGTTGGAGTAGGAGGCAAATCGCCCCGCTGCAGGTAAAGCAGAAAAGCATAAGCATGGGATCCTTTTTCAGTAGAAAGAAAAGGCCCAACAGGAGGTATCCCAAGGCAATTTTCTGGGCGTTTTGGATGGAGCAAGGTGGTCCCAACCAGCCCAAGGTGGCTGAAATACAAAGAGCCGCTCCGAAACACAGTGCCAAGATGAAGGCATATCGGAGTGTTTTAATTGTAATAAAAGGTGGCATCGCGGATACAAAAATACGCCATTTCAGGATAGCGGCAAGTGGAGAAGTTGAAAAAGAGGCGTCTTGCGATTGAGATTGGCTGTGTAACATCAAGATTCGATGCGGCCTTTGAGCGTTAAAGAAAAAAAACCGAACACTTTGGTGGTAAATCAAAAAAACGCGTAACTTTGCGGCCCTTACAAGGAGAGATGTCCGAGTGGTTTAAGGAGCACGCCTGGAAAGTGTGTATACGTCAAAAGCGTATCCGGGGTTCGAATCCCCGTCTCTCCGCAAAAAGACTTTCCAAAAGTCTCCAAAAGTGTGTAAATCAAAGATTTACGCACTTTTTTTATTTGTATATGTTCCATTAAATTCCACCTTTTTCCATCAAGTTGGTTTCTCTGTGGGTTTCTCGAATTTTTTGGGTGAACTGGAAACCAAGCTGGAAAACAGTTTTGGAATGAAATGGAACAATCAAATGAAAGTCAGTTAGTTAGGTGGTTTTTTGTCGAGAAATCATATTTTTGCGTCACAAAATGGAGGGCTCATTTGTAAAACTGATGCCTTATGTCGTCAAAAACATCCTCATTCTCTTTGCTATTTTACGTTAGCAAAACCAAAGTGCAAAAAAACGGGGAAGTTCCCCTATTAATGAAAATCAATATTAACGGTAGTCGTTTAGTATTGAATCTAAGAAGATCTGTTAATCCTAGTGACTGGGATTCAGCCAAAGGTAAAGTCGGTGGAAGGACGGATCAAGCAAGAGTGACCAACGATTATATTGAAGCTGTAAAGTTTAAGTTTCGTCAGAAGTACAACGAGCTTATCCACTTGAATGACTCCATCACACCCGAAATGCTTCGAGACGCTGTATTAGGTATCAACAGCGGTGCTGTTAGAACAATTGTGACGGTTTGGGAAAGCCATTTGGATGGTTTGCGGAAATTACTTGGCAAGGAGACCACCAGAGCTACGTGCCAAAAATACCATGTGGCACTTAAGCACGTTCAAAAATTTTTAGAGCTGGAGTACAAGACACTTGATATTTCCTTGAAGTCAATCGACCCTGAGTTTATTTCAAAATTTACATTGTACCTAAAAACCACTGGCAAGTGCAGCCATAATACAACCATAAAATTTCTACAAACATTTAAGCGGATTGTAATTATTTGCCTCCGGAATGGTTGGATCGTAAAGGATCCATTTATTGGTGTCAGTCTGAAGCTCAAAATTGTAGATCGGCCATACCTCAATGAAGAGGAACTGCAAAGACTTATAGAGTTAGAGCCGACTTGTGAACGAATTAGTAGGATAAGAGACTTCTTTTTATTTTCTTGCTATACAGGATTGGCCTACATTGATTTAAAAAACCTGAAACGGCAAGAGGTTGAAATGGGTAGCTCTGAAACGGGCTATTGGATCCGGACCAAGCGACAAAAAACTGGGATCAAGACAAGCGTTCCGCTTCTCCGGTTACCTTATCAAATCATCAACAAATACAACAAATTAGATAAGTTAAGGCCGACCGACCCCATACTTCCTATTCCTAGTAATCAAAAGATGAATGCATATTTGAAGGAAGTTGCAGAGTTATGTAACATTAATAAACCGCTCTCTTTTCATATCGCTCGGCATACATTCGCCACAACTGTCACCCTCATGAACGGTGTTCCTATTGAAAGTGTGAGTAAAATGCTAGGTCATACCAATTTAAAAAGCACGCAACACTATGCCAAGGTTGTGGATAAAAAGGTAGAAGAGGACATGGCAGCGCTTGCACTGAAGTTGAGCAGTAAAACTCCCTCAATAGAGGCAATAATAGCCCAGCCCAAACGGAGAGCTAAAAGAACTTCTGCATAGATTAGGTTTCAAAAGGGCTCTCTCTCAATTGGGAGCCCTCATTCTCAACTTCATGGAACAAACGTTCACCATCCGTACCTACGGTTTTGGGGAGCTTGCGCAAAAGTATTTTCCAGCAGTTTCTCCCAAAACAGCCAGCA
>CANHDG010000038.1 GCA_947459365.1 Saprospirales bacterium | reverse complement strand
TTCAATCTGATCCAACAAGGGCTTTTCCTGCTCCCAATCCAAACTTCCCAAGCGATCAGTCCCCTTGACCATCATGTGCTCAAAGTAGTGTGCCAACCCGGTGGTGTCGGCTGGATCGTGCTTGGAACCTACCCGAACGGCAATTTCGGTGTAGATTCTGGGTTCGTCGGTATTGACGGAAAGTAGCAGTTTTAATCCGTTGTCGAGGGTATATTCTTTGACTCCGATGGGGTCATTTTTATAGGTTTTAAAATGTACTCGGGAAATCGATATAGAGTCGTGCATGTGTTTAGGTTAGAGTTGTACAGGTGGGATTAGTAGCGCAATTCCAGCACTTCGGTCTGACCGATTCCTTTGGTCGCCACCACATAAAAATGATTGTATTCCGGATCTGGTATATTCTGGTACTTTTTGGATTGAGTCAGCTGATTCAACAGAGCTGGGATAGAATTTACATGTCCTACATAGAGCAGTCGGCGCCCTCCCCGATTTTGGAGATTTTCCAACAGCCAATCACTTTGTGCTTCCACGGGAAAGGTTTCGATGGCGGGATCTCCGGCCCAGTATTTAATGGCCTCCGCTGTTTGAATGGTTCGTTTGGTATTCGTGGCGCACAATCGATCGATCACGGCATTGTCCAGCATCCGACCGATGCGCTCCGCTCGGGCCTGGCCCATCGTAGAGAGCGGAGGGTTATCTGGCTGTGTTTCTTTTTCGCAGTGCCGAATTAAATACAGAAATAAATAGGAGGTATCTCCATAATGCGGAATAGGCAAGAGCGAACTGTCTTTAAGAAGCAGCTGTCCTTCAGCGGTAAGCGCCGTAAAAGTGGGATATTCAGTAGCTTCGGGGGCTGTAGGAGAAGTGGGACTGGTACATGCAATCCAGCTGATGGCAACAACTAAAACAGAGAAGAAAACTTTTTTCATCGTGCAAAGGTAGGGATTTATCACCCTAAGTTAAACCTACGGGCGGGCTTTTGGTTTAATAGATCAACTAAAATTTGCATCATGACGACTGCTCAACGCGAAGACCAACAGCTCCTTTTTCATCCATACAACATCATGTTAGTCTTGCTGTTGTTTGGTCTCTCTATGCTCTTTTTGGCCCTCACCCTTTCCTACGCCTACACCAGGGTTACGATGGGAGTGGGAACCATCCAGGTTCCTCCATTATTTTATTTGAATACCTTGGTGCTGTTGGGAAGCAGTTACACGATGGTGCGCGCCCAGAGAGCCTACCTGAGGGATGATACAGCCGAATACCAAAAAAGCCTGCAGCAGACCATCTGGCTTTCTGTTGTCTTTATGGGTTTACAAGCGATAACCTGGACATGGCTTTTTAAGATCAACTTGGTGAGCCTCTCTAGCTCCACAGCCGCTGGGTATTTATATGTGATTTCGATCGTCCATTTGTTGCACGTAGTTGCGGGCCTTCCTTTCATTTATCTATTTTTGAAAGCTGCCAAAAAACACATGGTGGATCCAGTAACCGTGCTCGTATATTTTTCGGACCCCGAAAAGCGCCTCAAGTTGCGGTTACTAACTCTTTATTGGCACTTTTTAGATCTACTTTGGATCTATCTAGTAATATTTCTGCTTGTCATGTCGTTTTTTTAAGAAATTGATCAAAACACTTTAAAGAAATACTGGACGAATCGCTTTGGAAGATTTCCCAATCAAAAAGGATGCAGCCATGGCTTAAAACAAAGTACCTTTGAGCCGCTCTAACCCATAATTGATAATTGTAGCAGTAAAAATGGCTCAGAAAAAAGTGCGTGTTGCCCATTCAAATACCTCCACCCCTCCTAGTAATTCCATTCTTAAGGAAGCTTTCCGCCTAATGGCCAGCGCAAAAGCGATGACGGAATTGTACGAGGCCAACTTCAAACTGGTCAGTAAGTACGTTCACGCCACCTCCAGAGGCCACGAAGCGATTCAGATCGCCGTTGGACTTCAATTAGGTCCACAGGATTATGCTTTCCCTTATTACCGGGATGACAGCTTTTTATTGGCCATGGGCTTGCGTCCATATGACCTGATGCTCCAATTGATGGCCAAAAAAGACGACCCCTTTTCCGGAGGACGCTCCTACTACTGCCACCCCAGCTTAAGGGATGCAGACAAGCCCAAAATTCCACACCAAAGTAGCGCAACCGGGATGCAAGCCATTCCTGCCACTGGTGCAGCCATGGGTATGTGGTATAAATCACAAATGAAAGATGCCTTTCCGGAGGCAGCGCCCGATTCATTAGTAGTATGTTCACTTGGGGATGCGTCCGTGACAGAAGGAGAAGTGGCAGAGGCCTTTCAAATGGCCATCCTCAAACAGCTTCCAATTCTGTACTTAGTTCAAGATAATGGCTGGGACATTTCCGCTAATGCAGCAGAGACGCGGGTAGCCAATGCAGCAGAATACGCCAAAGGCTTCCCCGGTCTGGAACCAATCAGCATTGACGGCAGTGACTTTGAAGCCTGCTGGGCGGCCAGCCAACTAGCACTTCAAATCATTCGAACAGAACGCCGACCCGTCTTGCTGCATGCCCGGGTTCCTTTACTTAACCACCATACCTCTGGCGTACGAAAAGAATGGTACCGCGATGACCTGGAAGAACACCAAGAACGCGACCCATTTCCAAAATTAAAAGCTCTTTTGGTAAAAAATGGACTTGAACAAGAAATAATAGGCCTAGAAGCCGCTGCACTAGAGCAAGTTACCAAAGACTTTGAACGGGCCAAACGAGCAGAAGATCCCAGCCCTTCCGATTTGTATACCCATGCTTTTGCACCGGCAGCAGTCCAGACCGAAACGGGTAATAGAGCTCCGGAAGGAAGGGAGGCCAAAGTGATGGTCGACAGCGCCTTGTTTGCCGTTGAAGAGTCCCTTCGAAACGACCCCGCCGTGTTGTTGTACGGACAAGATGTGGGACGCCGCCTTGGGGGCGTATTCCGGGAAGCTGCCACCCTGGCCGAAAAATTCGGGGATCACCGAGTGTTTAACACGCCCATCCAGGAAGCATTCATTATTGGCAGCACGGTTGGGATGAGTGCGGTGGGATTAAAACCCATTGTTGAAGTGCAATTTGCCGATTATATCTGGCCGGGACTCAACCAATTATTCACTGAGGTCTCCCGTAGTTGCTACTTATCCAATGGAAAATGGCCCGTCTCCTGCGTAATTCGGGCACCCATCGGCGCTTATGGAAGTGGAGGCCCCTACCACAGCAGCAGTGTGGAAAGTGTATTGACCAATATCCGCGGCATCAAAATCGCCTATCCTAGCAATGGGGCAGACTTAAAAGGTTTGTTAAAATCAGCCGTTCTGGATCCAAATCCTGTGGTCGTCCTAGAACACAAAGGTTTGTATTGGTCCAAGGTTCGCGGAACCGATGCCGCCAAGACAATTGAACCGGCAGAGGACTATCTGGTGCCGTTCGGGAAAGCGCGTATGGCGCTGGAAGCGAGTTCGGCGGCCGTCCAAAAAGGGGACAGCCTTTTGGTGGTAACCTACGGGATGGGGGTACACTGGGCCATCAATGCCGCAGAAGCCTTTGACGGCCGAATCACGGTATTGGACCTTAGGACGCTGGCCCCCCTAGATGAGGAAACTATTTTTGAACAAGCAAAAGTTCATGGACGAGTCTTGGTACTCACAGAGGAACCTGTTCAAAACACCTTTGCACAATCCATCGCTGGCCGAATTGTGGAGCATTGCTTTGAGTACCTGGATGCACCTGTTCGGACTTTGGGATCTGCCAATCTTCCAGCCATCCCTCTCAATGCCACCTTGGAAGCAGAAATGATTCCCTCCATCGAAAAAGTAGCGGAAGCCATCCGCGCATTAATGGCTTATTAGGATGAAAATCATAGTCATCTCACCCGCACACCCGCTCCGGGGGGGCATAGCAGCCCTCTCCGAGCGATTGGCCATCGAACTCCAGCAGCAAGGCCACGAGGTGCTGATGTACAGCTTTTCCCTTCAATATCCCTCGTTTTTATTTCCTGGAAAAACGCAATTAACGGATGATCCAGCGCCAGAGGGACTGACCATTTTTTCTACGATCAACTCCATCAATCCTATCAGCTGGTGGACCACTGGACGCGCCATTGCCCGGCAGCAGCCAGATCGGGTTATTGTCCGGTATTGGCTCCCGTTTATGGGGCCTGCTTTGGGCACGATCATAAGGGTCCTGCGTTTTTTTTCCAAAAAAAACATCCACGTAACCGGCCTAATTGACAACATCATCCCACATGAAAAACGGCCTGGAGATCGGGTGTTTTCCAAGTATTTTGCCGCAACCTGCTCCGATTTTCTCACTATGTCGAGGTCAGTTCAAGAGGAGCTGAAGCAATTTAGTTCCAGGCCCGCCCGGTTTTCACCGCATCCCATTTACGATCAATACGGTACTTCGGTAGACAAAAAAGCTGCCCGCGAGCTACTTGGTATCCCCGCAAATGCTAAATTGGTGCTATTTTTTGGCTTTATTCGCGCCTACAAAGGCCTTGATTTATTGCTTAAGGCACTTCCAGACTGTCCGGATGTGTGCCTGCTGATTGCCGGAGAATGTTATGAAGACTGGGCGCCTTACCAAGCCATTATAGAAGAGCACCAACTGCAGAACCGAGTTTGGTTGTTCACTGATTTTATTCCATCGGGGGAGGTTCGACTTTATTTCTCGGCAGCAGATTTGGTTGTTCAACCCTATAAGACTGCTACACAAAGCGGTATTTCGCAAATTGCTTACCATTTTGACCGACCTATGTTGGTGACACGGGTGGGTGGTTTACCTGAAATTGTCCTCGATGGGGTTTCGGGATATGTGACGGAACCCGAACCAGCTGCGATTGGAGCTGCATTGAGGGATTTTTTTGAAAACAACCGCCAGGAAAGCTTGGAGGCAGGTGTTAAATCCGAAAAAAAGCGCTTTTCCTGGTCCCATTTTGTAGAAAAATTGTTGGAAAACAATCTTTGAAAAATCTTGTAGTCAAAAAGTACTTGGTTTAGAAAGCATTCGAACTACATTTGCCGATTATTCCACTTTTTCTACATATTCGGGATGGACTCCAACAGTTCGGCGCACCACAAATTAACCCTAGGCGGTCTTCTTATCACCCTCGGTATCATCTACGGAGACATTGGAACTTCTCCGCTGTACGTGATGAAAGCCGTAATTGGCGGTGCGGCTATTGAGCGAAGCACCATTTTAGGAGCGGTTTCTCTTGTTTTCTGGATTTTAACGATCCAAACCACCTTCAAGTACATTACGTTGGTCTTGCAGGCTGATAACAATGGAGAAGGAGGTATTTTTTCCCTCTACACCTTGGTTCGCCGTCGAAAAAAATGGTTGCTGTACCCGGCCATGATTGGGGGGAGCGCTGTTTTGGCGGAGGGGATGATTACCCCACCTATCTCCGTTTCCTCCGCTATCGAAGGACTGGAGGGATTACCGATGTTGCATGGAGCCCATATTCCTGTGGTATCCATTACGATTGGAATTATTTCTACCTTGTTTTTGATCCAGCAATTCGGAACGGCTGCAGTGGGCAGGTACTTTGGCCCCGTTATGTCTGTGTGGTTTACCATGCTATTTGTTTTGGGTTTGAAAGAGGTCGTGCAACAACCCTCCATTTTAGAAGCGCTCAATCCTTGGCATGGGATTCACCTGATTTTGCACTACCCTAGTGCCTTGGTCCTGATGGGTGCTGTTTTTCTCTGTACTACTGGGGCAGAGGCGTTATATGCTGATTTAGGGCATTGCGGCAAGCAGAACATTCGGGTGAGCTGGATCTATGTGAAGATATGCCTGGTGATGAATTACATGGGCCAAGCTGCTTGGGCATTGAAATATGAGGGATCTTTTTTACCCGCTGACCAGCCCAATCCTTTTTTTGGGATTATGCCGGACTGGTTTTTGGCGGTAGGGATCATGATTGCAACAGCAGCAACGATCATTGCCAGCCAAGCGATGATCTCTGGCTCTTTCACCTTAGTCAGCGAAGCCATCCGGTTGGGATTATTGCCAAAGTTGACGGTCATTTTCCCAAGTAACATGAAAGGCCAACTGTACATCCCGACGGTTAACTGGGTGTTGTTGGCAGGTTGTATTGGGGTTACTCTTTATTTTCAGGAAAGTTCCAAAATGGAAGCCGCTTATGGTCTGTCCGTTACCGTGACAATGCTGATGTCCACCATTTTGCTGTCCAACTATTTTGTCATCAACCGGATCAAAGAACCCCTGGTTTGGGGCTTTTTATTGTTTTATTTGGTGTTTGAAGGGGTGTTTTTTGCTGCCAATTTGCTTAAGTTTATGGACGGAGGCTTCATCACGGTTATCATGTCCTCCTTTATTTTTGCATTGATGTTTATCTGGCGACTAGCAAAAAACATCAAATCCCGATTTGTTCAGAATACCAAGATACACGATTATGTAGATCAGCTCATTATGCTGAGCAACGACGAATCGATACCCAAGTATGCCACCAATTTGGTGTACTTGAGCAGTGCCAAATCCAATAAAAAAGTTGAGGAAAAAATCCTGTACTCCATCCTACAAACCCAACCCAAACGGGCCGATATTTACTGGTTCCTGCATATTGAAGTGACCGACGAACCGTACACCATGGAGTATAAGGTGAACACCATCGCCCCGGATGATATCTATAAAGTAACCTTCCGACTTGGTTTCCGGGTAGAGCAGCGGATGAACATCTTCCTCCGAAAGGTAGTCGAGGAATTGATGGAAACTGGGGAATTGAATATCGAACCCCGGTACCATGTAAACCGGAACGAACTCCCCACTGGCGATTTTAAATTTGTGATTATTCAGGAATTCCTTTCTCACGAAAATGACCTGCCTATCTACGAGCAAATTGTGATGTCCCTTTACCTAGGTGTAAAATCAGTAACCGCTTCGCCCGACAATTGGTTTGGATTGGACAGCGATTCGGTGGCAGTAGAAAAAGTACCTCTGGTGCTTCGAAGGGTGGAAGAGGTACGACTAAAGCGCCTGATCTAGGCCTTGTTTGCCCTAAATAAAAAAGGTGTCTCGCGCTCGCAAGACACCTTTTTTATTTAAAATCAATTATTTACCATTGTTACACACTGGCGAATCATCTCGGCATCACTTACAAAAATACCTGTAGGCAGTCCCGGAATATCCGATAGATTTGCTTGTTCTACCCATTTACGGGCGGAAAAGTGAAAGTGTTGTGCGCTTGTATGCGTCTGAATCGCTTGAATGTTTTGATCAGAAATACCACTTCCTGGCATGATTTGAATCCGATCTCCGTATTCACGAACCCAAGCAGCGAGGTTTTCCCTGCCTTCCCAGGCATTGGCTTTTTGACCTGAGCTCAGTACCCGAACCACTCCCCAATCAATCAATTGCTCCAAGCTTTTGTTCGGATCCGCTGTAAAATCAAACGCACGGTGGCAGACCACCTGTAGCGGCCCCGCGGCCTTTAGCATGGCCTCAAATACAGGCGCATCCAACGCATATTGAGGAGTGAGTGCCCCAACTACAACACCGGCAGCCCCCGCCTCCCGGCAAAAGCGGATATCCTCCAGCATTAACTCCACCTCCCCCGATGAATAGCAGAAATCGCCTTCCCTGGGCCGAATTAGCACAAAAACAGGAATAGCCAAGTGTGCAACCGCTGCTTTAATTAGACCTATAGAAGGAGTTAAGCCCCCACTTTCCAGTCCAGAGCAAAGCTCAATCCGGTGCGCTCCCCCTTCCCCAGCTGCTATTACAGAAGTAAAGTTGGCAGCGCAAATTTCGATGTATGCCATGAATCATTAGATTTTGAAAAAAATATGGGCAAAAATATCAAAAAAAATAAGACCTTCGGGTTTAAATACTCTACAAGTCTATGAAATGCGCCCCAGCTATAACGACGATTTTACTGACAGCACTCCTACTCCTCGGTAGTGCCGCAGGAGCCTGGGGCCAAGACCTACACTTTTCCCAAGCTCCTTTGAACGCCACCTTCCAAAATCCCGCCCTGACAGGTGTTTTTTCGGGCGATTGGAGGGCCTCTGCGCACTACAGGAGCCAATGGGAATCCGTACCCGTACAATACCGTACCGGTTCTGCCGCTGCGGACCTCAAAAGTCAAACATTCGGAAAAAATGGCTTGGCCTTCGGCCTCTTGTTAGCTCAAGATCAGGCAGGAGATGCTGTGCTCCGTTGGTCACAAATCGGATTACAGGTGTCTGCACTCCATGCTTTGAGTAAAAACCAGCAGCTTTCGGTTGGCTTCGGACTGCAGGGGGTCCAACGTAGCTTAGACTTAAGTCAATTGAAATTTAATAACCAATGGGATGGCGACTTATATAACCCGGACCTTTCACCAAGGGAAGTACTTAACAATCAATCTGGGATAAAAGCCAGCCTGTCCGCCGGAATTAATTGGCATTTCCAGGATCCAACCAGTCGGACGAAGTTCGATGCAGGCCTGGCAGGATTTCACCTGAACCGGCCGGATATTCATTTTAAATCAGATCTTCCCTACGCCCTTCCAGCTCGTATAGGAGGATATGTCCAAGGCTATTGGCAGCAAAATGAGTTGATGGACTGGTACTTTTTCTCGCAATACCAACAGCTAAGTACTGCCAGAGAAACGGTGATGGGTGCTGGGGTTCGCTACTGGCTAGACGATGAGACCGCCTTGCAGTTCAGTGGAGCAAGCCGTTGGAAGGACGCAATGATTCCATCCATTCAAGTGCAGTTCCGGCAGTGGATCGTTGGGCTGAGTTACGATGTCAACTACTCTCCCTTTAAGGTAGCTACCCGCCGAAGGGGAGGTTTTGAGCTTGGCATCGTCTACACCTCTCTCCCCGTTAAACCCATCAAGGACCTTAAGGTTTGTCCAACCTTTTAAGTATGGATCCAAATAAGTTAGCATTCCGCCTCCTCTTTTTATTCCTCCTGACAGGAAGTCCAATGCTCTTATGGGGGCAGTCCAAGCGGGCCTATGAACGAGCAGGCGATTTAGCGTATCAGAAAAAAGACTATAGTTCTGCCTTTGAATACTACGGAAAAGTCATCGAAAAAGCACCAAACGACCTAGGGGCACACTTTAAATTCGCGGAAAGCGCCCTACAGTTTGCTGCCTATGATATCGCTGAACGCGCCTACAAAGTAGTGCTCTCCAAGGAGAAAGGCAACCAAAAATACCCTCTGGCCTTCCTACAATTGGCTATTATTGCCCAAGCCAAAGGCCAGTATGCCACCGCAATTGAATTGGCCAACAGCTACCTCCAACACCCTTCCCGCGATACCGTTTGGATTGAAAAAGCCCATCGGTTGCTCAGCTCTTGCGAATGGGCAACAAACGCCCAAGGTGAAAAGCCCAAAGCCCAGATTCAGCACCTGGATAAAAAAATAAACAGCCCCTATTCTGATTTTTCGCCGGTGGTCCGAGGTGACACTTTGTACTTCTCTTCTTACCGCTTTGAAAAAACAGATCGTAAAACCCGCAATAAAACCAGGAATACTCGGCTAATGAGCTCCATTAATGGAAGAGCAGCACGAGAACCTCTCCGCGGAATCCCCTCCGGTGATTCCGCGCACATCGCTCACCCTGCGTTTACGCCGGATGGCTTGTTTCTTATCTATACCCTATGTAAAAATACCAGTCCCAGCGAAATCCGCTGCGAATTGTGGATGATTAATAAGGACCGTAAAGGACGTTGGACCAAACCTAGAAGGCTCCCAGAGCCCATCAACCTACCCGGATATACCAGTACCCAACCGTCCATTAGCCTGGATAAAGATACCAACGCCCTGACCCTCTGGTTTGCCAGCGATCGCCCCGGCGGAAAAGGCAAAATGGATATCTGGTCCGTCCCCCTCAATTCAGATTGGTTTTGCCCCTGCAACCTGCCCATTGAAGCGAGAAAACCACAAAAACTACCATACTTTGAAGCGCCTCAACCAGTTGAGGCAATAAATACCTCCGAAAACGAATGGAGCCCTTTTTACCACAGCGCCACGGAAACCTTGTACTTCAGCTCGGAAGGGCATACGGGATTCGGTGGGCAAGATATCTTTCAAATCCATTACCCATCAGGCGAAAAGTATGGAACCATTGAAAACCTGGGAACTGGCATCAACACTAGTTATAACGATAGTTATTTTTTCCTAAACGAAAAAGGAACTTCCGGTTATCTGAGCAGCAACCGACCCGGCTCTCTTTACCTGGACGAACGAAATAAAGCTTGCTGCAATGATCTTTTTTTCCTGGAGATGAGCAAGGATACCCCAAAAGAACAGGAATTAAACCCACAAAAAGAAGAACAACCAACATCCCCCGACCTATCCACCACCGGGCAAACAGATACGGGCAATTCCGCAGGGCAATCAGGGCAATGGGCAGAATTCAAAGGCCTCCCACTGTTTTTTGACAACGATGAGCCCGATAAACGCACCCGAAAAACCACTACCAAAAAAACATACGAAACTACCGTACTGCTCTACCTCGAACGCGAACAAGAGTACCTCCAACGGTACAGCGCAGGACTGAAAGAGACGGAGGCAGAAATGGCCCAACAAGCCATTACCGAATTTTTTCAGGAGGAAGTGCGGGCAGGCTACGATCAACTCAATCAACTCTGCGCCTTGTTGGCACAACGCCTGGCGGCAAAGGACACCATCGAGGTCTTTATCAAAGGCTTTACCAGCCCGAGGGCCGAAAGCGACTACAACCTCAACCTTGGAAAACGACGAATCAGCAGCGTTTCCAACCACCTTTATGAGTGGTCGGATGGAAATCTTGCCCCCTACCTGAACACTGGGCAGCTGAAGGTAACAGAGGTTTCCTTTGGCGAAACCACCGCAAAAGCGGGCCTCAGCGATGACTTGAAAGACGAACGGAACTCCATTTACGCACCAGAGGCCGCCCGGGAACGAAGGGTAGAAATTGTGGAAATCACCTCAGGCGCCCAGCAAAAATAAACACCACACATGGCAATCAAGGTTGGATTATTAGGGTATGGGAAAATGGGAAAAGCCATTGACCAAATCGCACAAGAACACGGAATCGAAATTTGCTGGCGAATAGGAAGCAGTCAGCTCCAGGAGCGAACTCCTCAACGCCTCCAAGAAGCAGAGGTCATCATTGAATTCTCCCAGCCAGAAGCAGGGTTTGAAAACGTTCGACTGTGCCTGGAAGCAGGAATTCCCGTCGTCAGCGGAACCACCGGCTGGCAAGCCAACTTGGAGAACGCTTATGCGCTCTGCTTGGAAAAAAACGGGGCGATGCTCTGGGCCTCTAATTTCAGCATCGGAGTTAACCTGTTTTTTGCCCTAAATGAATACCTCGCCCGCTTGATGCAGCCTCGACCCGAATACCAAGCCCAACTAACGGAAATCCACCATATCCACAAATTAGATGCCCCAAGCGGAACCGCTGTTTCCTTGGCCGAAGGAATACTGAAGGAAAACAAGCGGTATGACAACTGGGCATTAGGGAAAACAGGAGCAGGGACAACCCTACCTATCGAAGCCCTTCGAGAAGGAGAAGTGCCCGGAACACACCAGGTTCAGTGGCACAGCAGCATCGACGAAATCACGATCGAACACAAGGCGCACTCCCGAATGGGATTCGCCGTAGGCGCCATCATAGCCGCTAAATGGATCGTGGGCAAAAAAGGAGTATTCACAATGAAAGATGTGCTTTTTTAAAGCAAAATCTGCCTATTTTTTACTCAGGAGCGCCATGTAAAACCCGTCAAAACCCTCGTCTTGGGGTAAAATGCTGCGCTCTTTGACCAGCTCCCAGCCTTTACCAGCCTCAGAAGCTAAAAAGGTATCCACCTGCGAACGGTTTTCCGAGGGTAAAATACTACAAGTAGCGTAGACCATTTTACCGCCTGATTTCACGATCGGACTATACGATTGTAAAATGGTTTGCTGGGTCTCAAGCAGTTGATTAAGTTGGGCCTCCGTTAACTTCCACTTGGAATCGGGGTTCCTACGCAACACACCCAGCCCACTGCAAGGCACATCCAGCAGCAACCGATCAGCTGTTCCATACATGCGCTTGATTACCTTGTTGTTTTCAATTGGGCGGGTTTCGATGTTGCTGACCCCGGCTCGGCGTGCTCGAACTTTTAATTCATCCAATTTCCAGGCCAAGGTGTCCAGGGAGATTAGTTGACCTTTGTTTTGCATCAAAGCCGCCAGGTGTAAGGACTTCCCTCCCCCTCCTGCGCAAGCATCCACCACCCGCATTCCAGGCTCTACCTCCAACATGGGTGCAACGGCTTGACTGCTGTAATCCTGTACTTCAAAATGGCCAGCGCGAAAAGCCTTGGTCATGAAGACATTTTTTCGAAGTTTAAGGCGCAGGGCGGTCGAATTGCCCACGGGCAGTGTTTCAATCCCTTCCTCTAATAGTGCCTTTTGCAGTTGTTCCCGGCTTGTACGCAAGGTATTGACCCTCAAAACAACCTCTGCAGGACGATTAAGTTCATGCAAGGTCTCCGGCCAGCGATCCCCTAACTCAGCCGCTCCACGGGCGTCAATCCAGTCTGGAATGCTCTCGCGAACCACCCTATCCTCCAAAGCAGCTTGATATTTGCGGATTACTTCCGTGGGCTTGATACGTGCAAATTCTCTCCACTCCGGCAAACTCCCGCGCTCCTCCTGCCCTTGACGTAAGGGTTTGGTGATGTAATATATAGCAAATACATCCCAAAAGTCGGTCAACTGACGGGGCTCTTTTCCAAGAATGGTGCTAAACAAACGGTAATACCGTACGATTTCATAGATGGCTTCTGCCATAAATGCCCGATCTCGGCTCCCTGCTTTCGGATTGGACCGAAGGGTTTGCTCTATCACTTTATCTGCATAATGCCCCTCCACAAAAATCCGTTGAAGGGCGTCCACTACGGCCCGTACCAATAAAGCATGCATGCTCTTTTTTCTTAATTAGGTTAATAAATAGGCAATTACCTCAGACTTCCTCCTCTCTAACAAGCCTTATTCGGATTCGGATAGTTATCGGATTGATCCTCCGCCGTATTGTCCAAACAAACAAAATCTTTTTCTAATAGTAAATGCAACTGAACCCCGGGTGCCACCTCATACGTTCGCTCAAAACCCACTTGCTCGGACCGATACCAGCCTTTTGCATCCTCCTCTGGTACGTACAAACAAATGGTTGTGCCAAAAAAGGAAGCTTCTAATCCTGTAATTCCCGCTTTAGAACGCAATTCGTAGTATAAGCAATTGCTCGGGTCCGGACCCATCACCGTAGACTCGGTAACCCAACCAGATTCACTGAGTTGGCGGACTTCCGACTGGCTAAGCCGATAGCGTATAGAATTGCCTTTAATTCGTATTTTCATAAGTAGCTGGATAAATGGACATTGCTTAATCCTGTCTAGATAAATTCACTATTGAAGATAATTCCCTGGCTAAATACTTTTGTACGAAGATGACCCAAGCCAGGGCTTAGTAGAAAAGTACAATTTTAAAAAAGGAACTGCAAAAGTACGCTTTTTCGTCAAATACCGGCTTCAAGCTTTAAATTTACAAAAACTGCTCAGGCTCCCGAAACGAATTCAGTCCGCCATTTGCTACCTTTGCTGCCCAATGACGAATACATTAACCATCGGAATTATCCGGGAGGGAAAAGTCCCACCGGATGCTAGAGTTCCGCTAACGCCCGCGCAGTGCCACCACATTTGCCAACAATATCCCTCTGTTCGGATATTGGTACAACCTTCTCCCATCCGCTGTTTCAAAGACGAGGAATACACCGCCCTTGGAATACCGATACAGGAAGATCTAAGCGAGGCCTCCATTTTATTGGGAGTAAAAGAAGTGCCCAAAACGGCGCTTTTGCCTAATAAAACATACCTGTTTTTTTCACATACCATTAAAAAACAGCCCTATAACCGGGCCTTGCTCCAAAAAATCCTGGAGTTAGGTATCAAGTTGGTGGATTATGAGGTCATTACGGATCCAGCAGGCAATCGCCTCATCGCCTTCGGCTATTATGCAGGGATTGTGGGCGCACACAATAGCCTATATGCCTTCGGAGAACGTACGAAGGCCTTTTCATTGCCCCGAATGTACCAATGCCACGATTATGCCGAGGTAAAAAAGCACTACGAATCCTTAGCCCTACCCGCCTTGCGGATCGTAGTGACCGGAAGCGGACGGGTTGCGGCTGGAGCAATTCAAAACCTGCTTGACACAGGAATTCAACAGGTTTCTCCGACTGATTTCTTGCAAAACACGTTTGAATCCGCCGTTTTCACCCAACTCAGCGCCTCCGAGTACGTTCGCAGAAAAGATGGGCAGCCTTTTGAGAAACAAGCATTTTACAAAGATGGAAGTGCTTTTGAGAGCCAGTTCGCTCCTTATGCTCGAAAGGCAGATATATTTATCAACTGCATCTACTACGATCCCAAAGCGCCCGCCTTTTTTACGGTAGAAGAAATGCAACATCCTGACTTCAGGATTCAAGTAATCGGAGATGTGACCTGCGACATTATGCCGGGAGCCTCTGTTCCCTCAACGGTTCGACCGAGCACGATTCTGGAGCCCTTGTATAGTTTTAACCCACATACTGGACAGGCTGGGGCTCCTCACCAAACCGGTTGTGTGGATGTCATGGCCATCGATAACCTGCCCTCTGAATTGCCGAGGGATGCCTCTTCGTTTTTTGGTCAACAACTGATTGATCGGGTCTTGCCAGAGCTGCTTCATCAAAGCGATACTGGTGCCATTCAACGCGCAACGATTGCAGAAAACGGCCATTTGAGGCCTCATTTTCAGTACCTAAAGGAGTACGCGGAAGGAGAATAAAATCAAACAGCCTGTTTCTTTTTTTCGAAAAAAAGAAACCCTCTACGGCTATTGGTGAGCCATCGGCCGTGGAGGGGCACTGGGTCGTTTTAGTGACAAATCAAACCTGAATCACCCCCGGGTTAAACTTTTCAACCGGTGCGTTATTGGCGGCTTCAATCCCCATACTGATCCAGCGGCGCGTATCGCGGGGGTCGATAATGGCATCCACCCAAAGCCGTGCGGCAGCGTAGTAAGGCGTAGTTTGGGCGTCGTATTTTGCTTTTGTTTCTTCGTAAAGCGCTTTTTCCTGGACTGGATCGGGGGCATGTCCTTTGTCTTTCAAGGCTTGCACCTGAATCTGGGTGAGCACTTTTGCTGCTTGATCTCCCCCCATAACGGCTATTTTAGCGGTTGGCCACGCCACAATCAACCGAGGGTCATAAGCTTTTCCGCACATCGCATAATTGCCGGCGCCATAGGAGTTACCAATGACTACTGAAAACTTGGGGACGGTAGAATTGGCCACTGCATTTACCATTTTGGCGCCATCCTTGATGATCCCACCCTGTTCAGATCGGGTTCCGACCATAAATCCGGTTACATCGTGCAGAAACACCAAGGGGATTTTTTTCTGGTTACAATTCAGGATAAATCGAGTAGCTTTATCTGCCGAATCAGAATAAATGACGCCACCAAACTGAATTTCTCCTTTTGCATTTTTCACTACTTGGCGGTTATTGGCCACAATCCCTACTGCCCAACCATCAATGCGGGCATACGCGCAGATCATGGTTTTTCCGTAATGAGCTTTGTACTGGGTTAATTCGCCGCCATCGACCAAGCAACGCAAAACGTCAAGGGTGTTATAAGGCTTGGCGCCATTTTCTGGATAAAGGGAAAATAACTCTTCAGCGCTGCCTCCAGGTTCTTTTGGTTGGGAGCGATCAAAACCAGCCGATTCCATTCGGCCATATTTATCGATTAAATCTTTTATGGTATCCAGGCAGGTGGCATCATCAGGCATTTTATAATCAGTGACACCCGATATTTCAGAGTGCATCGATGCACCACCTAAGCTTTCTTTGTCGGCCGACTCTCCGATGGCGGCCTTTACCAAGTAAGGCCCCGCCAAGAACACACTCCCCGTTTTTTCTACAATTAACGCTTCATCCGACATAATAGGTAAATAAGCCCCCCCTGCCACGCAACTACCCATGATGGCGGCTATTTGAGGGATGCCGGAACTGCTCATCCGGGCATTATTCCTAAAAATCCGTCCAAAATGCTCTTTATCCGGGAATATTTCATCTTGCATCGGCAGGTACACCCCGGCGGAATCGACTAGATATACAATTGGGAGACGGTTTTCCATGGCGATTTCCTGCGCTCGAAGGTTCTTTTTCCCAGTAATTGGAAACCAAGCACCAGCTTTCACGGTAGCATCGTTGGCGACCACCACACATTGGCGACCTCGGATATACCCGATTACCACCACCACACCGCCCGCAGGGCAGCCCCCATGCTCTTCATACATTTCATAACCCGCAAAAGCCCCGATTTCAATGACTGGACGATTCGGATCCAAGAGGTAGTCAATCCGTTCACGGGCGGTCATCTTACCCTCCGAGTGGAGTTTTTCAATTCGTTTAGCTCCTCCGCCTTGATGAATTTTTTCGAGTAGGCGATTGGTTTTTGAGACGGCCAACTGAAGGGCGTCTTTGTTCATTTCTTGTTCAAGAGTATTGCTCATGGTGGTGGTTAGGCTTGCGTTTATTGGATTAAGAAACGAGTAATTTAATTGGGCTTTAGTTTGGCTTAATCCCGGTAGCGTTTAGTAAGATCTCCGTAAAAGTCAATTCGACGATCCCTGAAAAAGGGCCAAATGCGCCGAACATCTTCAGTCCGTTTCCGATCAATTTCCACAACTACGGCCTCTTCTTCCGCGATGGAGGCTCGGTGTAGGATTTCGCCTTGTGGACCAGCTACAAAACTCTGTCCCCAGAACTGAATGCCATTGGTAACCCCGGTCCAGTCAGGCTCATGGCCTACCCGGTTTACCCCAATTACGGGGAGCCCATTGGCTACCGCATGGCCTCGCTGGCTGATGAACCATGCCTCGTACTGCCGTTGCTTTTCTTCCTCGGTATCGGTGCTTTCCCAGCCAATGGCAGTGGGGTAAACCAATAATTCGGCTCCGGCCAAGGCCATCAAGCGAGCAGCCTCCGGATACCATTGGTCCCAGCAAACCAGCACCCCAATTTTTCCGAGAGAAGTGGGTATGGGTTCAAAACCTAGATCACCGGGAGTGAAATAGAACTTTTCGTAGTACGCGGGATCATCCGGAATGTGCATTTTGCGGTATTTACCAGCGATGGTGCCATCCTTATCAAATACAACAGCCGTATTGTGGTACAGTCCTGGAGCCCGTTTTTCAAACAAAGAGGTAACCAATACGACCCCGTAGATCTTGGCAACTTCGGAAAAATAATCGGTTTCCGGTCCCGGAATGGGAGATGCCATGTCAAAAAGTCGGGTTTCCTCTGCTTGGCAGAAATAAATACCCGCGTGTAATTCTTGCAAAACTACTAATTCTGCTCCTTGTTGCGCGCAGTCAGCGATTCCCTTTCTGGACTTCTCCAGATTGGCGGCCTTGTCTAGTCCGCAACTGTGTTGAACCAAGCCAACTTTCATAACTTAAACGATTCCGTTTGGTGAAAGCCCTCCAACCAATTGCGGCTAGCTCGCTGGTTGAAAGCCAATTAAACAGCAAAGAAAATGGAAAGTTGGGTACTATTTTTTAAATTGTAGCATAAGCTGTCATTTCCATTAAAAACAGTCCACTTGCTGGAATCCAAACCTGTAAGAATTGGCAAAATCAGGAATGTTGTCTTACCTTTACCCGGTCAAACCTTAAAACAATAGCATATGCGTGCAAAAACAATGGCCGAATACCAGGCGGAAGGCAAGGCCCCTGAAATCGTTTTCTGGGTCGGCTGTGCGGGCAGTTTCGATGCCCGCGCTCAAAAAATCACCCTTGCCATGTGTGAAATCCTACACCAGGTGGGTATGGAGTTCGCCATTCTAGGTCAAGACGAACGTTGCACGGGCGATCCTGCCCGGCGCGCTGGCAATGAGTTTTTATTTCAAATGACTGCGATGATGAATATTGAGACGCTCAATATGTATGGGGTCCAAAAAATCGTCACAGCCTGTCCTCACTGCTTTAACACGCTCAAAAACGAATATCCCGAACTGGGAGGCCATTACGAGGTAATACACCACACCACCTTACTCAATGAACTCCTCCAACAAGGCAAGCTAAAACTTCAAGGAGGAGGTAGCTTCCAAGGAAAAAAAATTACCTACCACGATTCTTGCTACTTGGGTAGGGCCAATGGCATCTACGAAGCCCCACGAGCCATCCTGGAGGCCTTGGATGCCGATTTGGTGGAGCTTAAACGCTCCAAGAAGAACGGTCTCTGCTGCGGCGCAGGGGGAGCACAGATGTGGAAAGAGGATGAACCGGGCGAAAAACGAATCAATATTGAACGGGTGGAAGAAATTCTGGAAACCCATGCAGAGGTGGTAGCTGCCAATTGCCCTTTCTGCATCACTATGCTGCAAGATGGATTGAAAGCAAAGGAGCGCAACGAACAGATGCCTGTCTTTGATTTATCCGAATTGATTGTAGACAATATGGTCCGATCATAAAAGCTGAATACTGATAAAAAAGCGGGCCCTCGACTGAGTCGAGGGCCCGCTTTTTTATTTTACCTCTCCGCCCAAATTGACTGGTTAAACCCAGACAAGTAGGTTACTGGAATAAAGCGTCAACGAAGGCTTTTTTATTGAAAATCTGAAGTTGATCGATTTTTTCGCCTACCCCTACGTACTTAATTGGAATTTTGAAAAGATCGCTGATGCCGAGCACTACCCCACCTTTGGCGGTGCCGTCTAGTTTGGTCAGAGCAATCGCCGTTACAGGTGCTACTTCCGTAAACTGTTTTGCCTGCTCAATGGCGTTCTGACCCGTGGATGCATCCAAGACCAATAACACCTCATCGGGCGCCCCAGGAAAAGCTTTATCCATTGAACGGTGAATTTTGCCCAGTTCTTGCATCAAACTGGTTTTATTGTGAAGTCGGCCAGCAGTATCAACAATGGCTACATCACAGGCGTTATCCAGAGCATAACGGGTGGTTTCGTAGGCGACGGCAGCAGGATCTACATTCATCCCTTTGGAGTAGAAAGAGCAGCCAACCCGCTCGGCCCAAATGCCGAGTTGATCCACTGCAGCAGCCCGAAAGGTATCGCCAGCCCCCAGCACTACCTTATGTCCTTTTTGACGAAGTTGATGTGCGAGCTTGCCAATCGTGGTCGTTTTACCAACCCCATTCACCCCTACTACCATTATTACGTAGGGCTTTTTACCAGCAGGGAGGAGGTAATCATCGAAATCTTCCGTCCGGTTTTCAGACATCATACGGACTACCTCATCTTTGAGCAGTGCATTTAACTCATCCGTGCTGACATACTTGTCTCGAGCTACCCGCTCCCGCATACGCTCAATAATTTTGACGGTGGTTTCGATGCCCACATCTGCAGAGATCAATGCCATTTCCACCTCATCGAGCACCTCTTCGTCAATGCTACTTTTACCAGTAACGGCACGCGCTATTTTCCCGAAAAAACTATCTTTTGTTTTTTCGATGCCTTTA
>CANHDG010000037.1 GCA_947459365.1 Saprospirales bacterium | reverse complement strand
TCTACGTGAAAGTGCATTTATCCGAAATAATAGCTCTCTAAACTCGAAGGGCTTGGGCAGATAATCATCCGCACCAGCAACAAACCCGATTTCCTTATCCTCTATTTGCCCAAGGGCCGTCAAAAGCAAAACCGGAGTCGTGTTTCCTTGTGCACGAAGCTTCCTCAATAAGTCAATACCCGAATCCCCTGGAAGAATCACATCCGAAACAATTACTGAAAATACCTGGTCGTTTACCAATAAAGCAGCCGCCTCTGCATTATGGGCTATCTCTACCTCATAGCCATTCTCCTGCAAACCCTTTTGCAGGGTTTGAGCAAGCTTAACCTCATCTTCTATGACCAATACGCGTACCATTACTTATTCGTCGACTGGCGCAATTCAATTGCCTTGTTCGTCATTCCTGATGCCTCGTAAACTTCCGCGAGGGCAATCCGAGTGGCCGGATCTAACTGCTGGGTTAACACCGCATATTCTAAAAATTGCTGGGCAGATTTATTGTCCTTTAATTTTTTGAAATAAAGCTCATACCCCGTTTTATAAGCAAACTCGTTGATCAACGGCGCGTTACTGCTGCTCTTTGCCAAATATTTTACATAAGCATCAATATTCGAGCGTAATAAATTTACATAAGCCGCATTATTAAGGGCATACGTCCACTGATTCAACAAGGTAGACACATTCTTGTCCAACTCGAACCGAGCGGCTGCCACATTGGCGTACATCACCCAGGCAGATCCATATTGTGGATAAATCTCTAACGCCCTTTTTACATGTACCTCCATGGTGTCGACCCATTGCATCTTCTCTTCATTGGTCTGTGCTTTCAAATAGCGCTCCTCGTAAATCGCTGTTGAATAAAAACTCTGTGCCCGAGCACTATTCGGAGAAGCTATCACCGCCGAACGATTCAGCGCAAATGCGTTCTCCCAAGCTGGTATACGATTGACCGTCCTCCACGATAAAAACACCGCAAAAGGAAGAAATACTACTATACCAGCATAACGAAAGGATGGATTTTTTAGTAATGCCGGCACTTTTTCCACCAATAACCAAGCAGCCAATAAACAAAACCCCACTGAAGGCATATAGGCAAACCGTTCGTTCATAAAGGAACCCACAGACACCAATAGATTAGAAACAATACTCAATGTGATCACAAAATACAGAATTGCATACGCCATTATAGAACGCCTCCGTATTGCCATCACAGACCAAGTAATCGTTCCAGCATATAAGATAAGGGAAAATAAGGCCCGCCAATCCGTCCAATTCACCTTTGGAACATGGTACGGATAATAATCATGCGTGAGCGAAATAGGATAGATTAATAGCTTCAAATACCACAAAAGGGTCAAAAAAATAGTAGCCGTGCGCTCGCCCAAATTCATCCCTAAAAAAGAATCATTCATCAAATCTGGTGTCCCTTTCCCGTGGTCAAGCATATACCCTAAAGCATTGTACCGAATTAAAATGAATACAAATGCCGATAAAAACAATGGCCAAACCCCTAAAATTACCTGCCCAAAGGAAACCCTGCCGAATAACCAAATCGTTAATGGTATCACCGCCAAAAAAGTAAGTGTGTTCTCTTTAGATAGCAAGCCAAGTAAAAACACTGCCGAAGAAAGCCACATCCAATAGGACTTGCGAGTATCAAAATAACGCATAGCAAGGTACAAAGCACCTAAACTACCCATTAATGCCATGATTTCGTCGCGCCCTTTGATGTTTGCTACACACTCCGTATGCAAAGGGTGTACCATAAAAAGTAAACTGCCAACCATTGGGATACTCCACCACCAATTGTGATTCGCCATCGGAAACATGGCTAATAAAATTGCGTACAACAAAACCCCATTCAACCCGTACAAAAATATATTTATCCAATGGCTAATCTCTGGAATTCCCCTTCCCCGATACACAATACCCTTTCTCGGATCCGCCATCTTTTGCTCTGCTTCCGCCGCTGCTCTTTCTTTACCGAATAACTCCACCTCTACCGCAAACGTCACTAAAGATAATGGACGGTATCGACCACCCTCCAACTTGTAAAGGCCCTCTTTTCGTTGAAAATAGCCCATAAAGCTGTCAGATCCGAAAATTTTCCCAATGCCACTCAGCCCCTCCTGAACGTAAGCATTTTTCCAAATAACCATCTCATCATCCAAAATGTATCCGTACCGTCCAGAGGCCTGATAAAGACCCACTGAACTTAATACAATTAGCAGGACCGGAATCCAGTGCCGCTTCCAAAAGCCCGATGCAATAAAAGAGGTACGAACCGGCGCCGTAACAGCCTTCACGGCTGCCGATGGGCTTCCCTGGCCCTTTTTATTGGAAGTATTCTTTGCCATGAGTATTGGAGTAGCTTTTAATTTATCCAGTAATTACAGTTCCCCAAACCTTGCCTTTTAAAGACCTTCCCAGCAATGGGGAATTGCTGGACTTTGATATTGGACGGGAATACTCCCATGTATTTTCTTTTTCAACGATGGTTAAATTGGCGGAAGCTCCTACCTCTATTGTTGGCACTTCTAAACCAAATAGCGTACGGGGAACGATTGAAACAGCTTCCGTCCAACGCTCCAATGAAATTTTATCCGCCAAATACATACAATACATCGACCAAGCTGTTTCTAATCCCGTTATCCCAAATTCCGCATACGGGAATTCCAGGTTTTTTGCCTCTGGATCCCATGGAAGGTGACCCGTGCTGATAAAATCAATGGTACCATCCAAAACACCATCCACCAACGCCTCTCGGTCTACCTTACTACGCAACGGGGGAAGTACTTTGAAATTACTCTCAAAAGGAGCCCCTCCAGGAACCATCGCCATGTCCTCTTCCGTCCAACATAAATTCGCAATGGCAACAGAGGCAGTAACAGGTAAGCCCTTCGATTTGGCTTCTCTTACCATCAAAACACTCTCCGCCGAAGAAATCAAATGAATATGTAAGCGAGCAGCAGTCCCTGCATATTCCAACAAGCTCAAATCACGCTGAAGCATTAAGTGCTCCGCCAAAGAAGGCAATCCCTTCAAGCCTAATTCCGTACTGATCCTCCCCTCATGCATCTGCCCTCCTCCTGCAATCCCTTTGTGATGAGGATGATTCATAATCAGCCCCCCAAAGGCCGTTGAGTATTGAAGTGCCCGCAGCAATAATCCAGCATCTTGCACTGGATGTAATCCATCGCTAAAGGCCAAAGCTCCTGCCTGATGCATATCGTATAGCTCCGCCAAATCTTTTCCCGCACAATCCTGCGACAAAGCACCTATAGGATATACATTCACTGAACCAGAATTAACCCGCTGTTGAACAAAACTAATTTCAGACTTTGAATGCAAAGCAGGTTTTGTATTTGGTAAACAGGCTATGGCTGTAAAGCCCCCAGCAGCGGCAGCCGCAACCACACTGCCCAGATCCTCCCGGTGCTCAAATCCAGGCTCCCCAGCAAAAACACCAACATCAAACCACCCAATCGTTGCATACCCATCCCGCAGTTGCACCATCTCCATATCGCCACTCATAGGTAAATCAGCTGCAATCGCCGCAATCTTTCCCTCTTTCACCATTAAATCAATCGGCGCTGAGATCCCCTTGCCAGGTTCTATGATTCGAATTTGCTTGAAGAGTAGGTTCGGTCCAGCCACTTTATAGTTTCTTTTTTCTGAAAAGATAAATGATGCCCATCCTAGGGCGCACAAAAGTACTACGTCTTTACACAATTTTAACGAGTTTTATGGCCCATCCCTCTAAATAAAAGGGGAAACAATAGCAATACCAACAACCTAACCGGTACTACGTTACTACTCCGTACAACGAACCGCCAGCCTCAATCTCCTCGCATGCTAATGAATATACAACTTCTGTGGCTTAGTTTGAAAACCTGCACCAGTAGCAAACACTGAGTACCATCCACTGGACAATGAAAGCAAGAATGGTACTCCCTCAACCACCTCTCGGTCCAAAACCTGCTGACCCAAGGCTGTATTCAACTGCACCCGAATTGACTCTCCAGAAAAATCACCCTCCACTACCAAAAAATCCTGTGCCGGATTTGGAAACAATCGAAACGACACTTGCGGCAACTCCAGCTCCTCCTGCCCAACCAATCCGGCAATCTGACTCTTCGTCTTTAATCCACGCTGAATCAAAAAGGGCTTAATGCCATAAGGTGTGTGACTATCTACTGTCTGGTCAAAACCAGCATGAAAATCTGCTAAATCATACCCGTAATCCAATGTCCGGTAGGTATCCTCCGCTGCAGCATCCGTAATTAATGCCTCATAGTCATTGATACGTGGAAATATACTATCGGGATGCACTACAAACCGAGTCAGCGAATCCAAATAGTAGACAAACTGGCTTTTATATGCCGGAACAGCCAACAATTTCGTCGCCAAGGGACGGGGATCGCTGTTGTTATGCCAGGCCAGACAATTGCGCGTCGTCCAATCTTTTCCCAACCAGTCAATCCCAAAGGTATTATCCGTATCAAATGTAATAAACTCAAACCGCCCAGTAACTGGGTTGTCGTACAAGTAATAATTATTCTTGTTGTAAAAATAATCATCCCAATTTCCTGTAACAACATCAATCGCAAATGCTCTCAGAACCTGATCCACATTCAAAATAGACTCAATCTGACCTGGGAAAGCAGCGTTCACAGGTAGATTCAAAGTAGTGATCAATGCAGCCAATCGGGTGTAATCATCCTCCGCTTCATTCGTCACCAACTCATACGCCCTCGTCTCCGCATCGTGCATCACCTGTTGGTAAGAAACCGGATTCGTTCCAAGGTAAGCTAAACTGGCTGGCCAGGTACATTTGAAAAGGTTGCCATCATTGTCCCCATACACCGACTTTAGCCATAATTTGTCAATCTCCTCCAAATTGGTGTACAAACCTCTATACTCATTATTGATGTAGAGCCGGACAAAAGCAGATCGCCTGTCTGGCAAACCCATCGAACGCCATACATGTCCAAACAAATGCTCACGAACCATCGTTGGGTCATTGTGCGAGCCCCTTAAATTGAGCTTTCGAACGCCCTGATACTTCTGATTTTCATCAAATTCATTAAAACTAATTTTAAACGATTTCTTCTGCGCAAACAAGGAAGTATTGCCCCTCAACCGAACACCAACCTCCTGTACCACGTCCGTTTGCCCTCCGTACGAAAACGAAAATGAAGCCTTGTAATATCGATCATTCACCAATTCATCCAACAGCTCATTCAGTGAATCACCTGGCAAAACAAGGTGAATGGAGGCAACCTTCGTATCATCATATAATGCAGCTGGCTGCGCCATTAACTGCCCTGATAGACAATATATGCCTACCCACCACCAAAACCTCAACCTGCCAGTTTGCAAAAAAGAGCGCAATCGAAAGGTATAATTATTTTTTAAAATATTCATTTTCAATTTTTTATATTTCTTAAAAAAAGAACTTAAAATAAACACTAGCAAGTAAATCCAGTAAAAAACGTAAAGAATTCACCCGCCAACGCGCTCCCAATCAAACTACCCTCCTCCATCTTACAATAAGTTCCCCGGATCTGCCCCCTTACTATACCAATTAATGTGGCGAAGCTCAAATGTACAATAAACAGCTGATCGCCAAAGATTCGATTTGCATTTTCAGCAAACCCGCATTATCTTTGCCTAGTAACGACAAACAGCAGGTTATGCAGGAAACGGTAGTAGAAAAGATGCCAGAGGAGCTCCCTGATGAGGAACGAAAACTTATCAGCTCCATGTACCGCGATTTACTTCGCTCGTTTAAAAGCAACCTAAGCGAAGATGATCAACGGCTACTCAGAGAGGCATTCGAAATGGCCGCTGAAGCACATAAACAACAGCGAAGAAAAGATGGAACGCCCTATATCACGCATCCCATTCAAGTTGCAAAAATTTGTGTGGAAGAAATTGGCCTAGGTCCAACCGCAGCCGCTTGTGCCCTCCTACATGATGTGGTGGAAGACACAGAAGTGACCCAAGAAGAAATTCGAATAAAATTTCCAGACAGATCAGGCCTGCTCGAAAAAGATGGCAAACCCAAAAGTAGGGTCGCAGCCATCGTCGAGGGACTCACCAAACTCGATAGCCTTGATGATTACGAATACCCCCAAGCAGAAAATATTCGAAGAGTACTGGAAGCAATGCTCGCTGATGTCCGAGTCGTTTTAATTAAAATGGCCGACCGACTCCACAACCTCCGTACCATCGGCTCAATGCCTGTGCATAAACAAATCCGAATCGCCGCAGAAACAGAAAGTATTTACGCTCCATTAGCACATCAACTTGGTCTTTACCAAATCAAAACGGAATTCCAAGACAATTGCCTGAAAATAAATAACCGAAAGGCCTACGATGACATCGCCGATAAATTGGCCGAAACAAAGGTCGCACGAGAAAAATACATCAAACAATTCATAGCCCCACTCCTCGAACCATTAGAAGAGAATGGACTAGAGGCAAAAGTATTTGGACGACCTAAAAGCATCCACTCCATCTACGAAAAAATGGTCAAGAAAAAAGTCCGCTTCGAGGACATTTTTGACCTGTTCGCCATCCGAATTATCCTCTCCACCCCACTAAAAACGGAACGAATGGCCTGCTGGCAGGCCTACGCCATTGTAACCGATATCTACCAACCAGTCCCTGAACGCCAAAAAGACTGGATTTCAATGCCCAAAACAAATGGTTATGAATCCCTGCATACGACCGTGGCAGGTCCTGATGGGCGTTATGTGGAAGTTCAAATTCGAACAGAACGAATGGATGATATCGCGGAGAGAGGATTCGCCGCCCACTGGAAATACAAAGGCGTCCAGGGCTTCGGGGCACAAGCAGGTGTTTTTGATAAGTGGCTTACCGACCTCCGGGATGTCCTCAAAGATAAAAATAATGCGGTGGAATTCATCGCCGACTTCCAAAGTAGTATTTACGTAGAAAATGCTGTTCAGGTTTTTACGCCAAAAGGCGATATTAAATTACTACCAAAAGGAGCCACCGCATTGGATTATGCCTTCGCCATCCACTCCGATATCGGGCAAAATTGTCAGGTGGTGCGGGTCAATGGGGTACTCCAACCTTTCAATTATAAACTGCAAAATGGCGATCAAATCGAAATCGTCACCAATAAAAATCAAAAACCAACAGAAGACTGGCTTTTATTTGTAGTCACCTCAAAGGCAAAAACCAGAATTAAGGTAGCTTTAAACGAGGAAAAACGCAAGTTAGCCGCCCAAGGAAAGGAAATACTCGACCGAAAACTCCACAATTTATTCAAAGCCACTACCGATGACAATGTGGACAACCTCGCCCGTTGGCTAAGCTATCCGAACCGTCTCGAACTCCTCTGTGCAGTTGCCCTAAAGCAATTTAACATGAGCCTGCTGAAAAAATTTAGAGCCGAAGGAAAATACCTCGTCCAACCTGAACCCGCTGGCAAACCTGATACCGCCCTCCAACCTGGCGAGGTAAAGCCCTCTCCTAATTACCGAAGAAGTGTCAAACAAGAGGTCATTATCAACGACGAGCCCGGAGTATATTATAATTACAGCTTTGCTAAATGCTGCAACCCGAAACCTGGAGAGCCTATCTTCGCCTACCTTAATGGCGAGTCAGGCGCAAATATCCACTCAGCAACTTGTAACAATGCCAAATACCTGCTCTCCAACCACGCCTACCGAATCCTAAAAGCCGAATGGGGTAACACCATCCGCTCCAAATTTTCTACAGAAATCATCATCGAGGGCCGAGACATCGGAAGAGGTGTCATCCGACAAGTATCTGAATGCATCGAAAACCTGGGTATTAATATGCAATCGTTTAATATGACCGGCAATAAAGGTGGAGACTTTGTAGGAAAAGTTAAACTGGAAGTAAGCACCCCCGAACATCTTAATCTGGCGATCGCAGCCCTAAAAAGCTTTGATTATGTCTCCAATGTAGAAATTATCCCCTAAACATGTCCCTAACAATTCTCCTCGAAGACGATCAACTCCTGATTGTAAATAAACCTGCCACCACAGCCATTCAATCCGCAAACCCAACCGAAGTAACGTTGGAGCAGGAAGCAAAACGCCATTGTACCAACGGTGTCTGGCTGGTCCATCGGATCGACCAACCCGTGAGTGGTATCGTGCTTTTTGCAAAAACGGCAGAGGCCGCTGCCATACTCAGCGAACAGTTTAAAAATAGGTCCATCGAAAAAGAGTACTTGGCCTTCACCCCTAAAACAGACCTACCCAAAGAGGGCCTCTTAGTGCACTATTTTGAACGGTATGCTAAAAACAACAAAACTAATGCCTATATAGATAACAAACCCGGTCGTTACCAAGCACAACTTTCGTTTATCAAGATTCACTCCACCGATCACTACCAACTCCTTTTAGTAAAACCGCTCACCGGTCGACAACACCAGATTAGAGCACAATTGTCCGCAGCAGGATGCCCTATCAAAGGTGATGTCAAATACGGAGCTCGTCGTAAAAACCAGGACCGCTCTATTCACCTACATGCCTGGAGATTGCGATTTTCACACCCAACAAGCCATTTGCCCGTACAGATTACTTGTGAACCACCCCAACAGGATGTGCTGTGGAACTCAACTTCAGAGGCCCTTCAACAGCTCACTCATCCAACTACCTAAAACAAGCTCCAAGTGGATCAGCGTTTCAAAATCGCTTCTCCGATCCAATTAGCCATCGCCTGACGATTGCTGCTAATGACCAACCGTTGCTGATCCCAGTCGTTCCGAATATTAGCCAACTCAATATATATTGCTTTTCTGGTATTCGTTTCTCGGAACGTAAAAAGGTCCCTCGTAGATACCGAACCGCTGTATTCTCGCGCAGAATTACGCCGCTCTTTGTAATTATCCGAGAAAACCTGCTGCATCGTTTCTGCCAACCGCATACTGGGCGTACTTCCTGATTTATAGTAGAAAAAGACATCAATTTCCGTCGCTACACTCCTCGAATCAATATGAATCTCAATAATGGTCTGGTCGGACTGCCCATTTTTCTTGTGGTAATTACTTAATTGGTTGATAATATCGGTCCGCTGGGCCAAACGTTCTTTTTGATTCAATGGAATTTCACGATTTCCCCAAACCACCTCATCCTTATCTCCCTTCAAATAATTTTCATCACGAATACCATCGTTAGGGTCGCGCACGATCAGGTAAGCAATAGCGCCATGACTAAGTAAAAAACGCAGTAGACGCAACGTGACATCATAAGCATACTCATCCTCACTAAGTGTTACACCCGCCCTCTTGCCTTGCGCCCCAGGGTCAGGCCCACCATGTCCACTTACCAAGAAAAATACCTTCCCGCTTAAACGAGAAGATAAAAGCGGCGTGTAACTGTGTTTTTTTCCGAAAATAGGAAACGATCGCTTTCCTCCCGCAACTGGCACTTCTCCTTTCCCTTTCGCCATACTTCCCAAACTCGCTCTGCCCACTGATGCCCCCTCCGGATCATTCTTGGTCACCGCTTCTTCCCCGGATGCACAGGCCACCTCATGCCATGGCACCCAAAGTTGCTTACTTTCTATAAATACATCCGATCGCAATTTTTTTCGAGTAGCCGAAGTATTGAAATCTCGAATGCGCACTGCCGTATCCCAATCGGACAAACCAACCGTTGAACGAATACTTTTCCCATTGTACGTCATAATTTTTATAGGGAGGACATACGTTCTCCCAAAAACCATCCGATAGTCTCCCTCCGGCAGCCGATTGAGCTTAAGAAATTGTGTAATATTGCAATCATAATCTGCTAATCCATACTGCTCCAGTACTTTAGGGATATCATCGCCATTTTTAGCAATAATCGACAAAAACGGCGCATTATTAAAGGCGTTTTTGGAATCTTGAGCTGCTAATAAAAGCGCTTTCAGGGACAATATTAGGATCAATAAGCAACGCATTAGGCGTTTATTTGAAAGCAAAAATCGTAAATTTATCTTAAAAACTACTTTCTAGATAGACTATGAAAGAAAAACTCCTTAGATACAACCTTGAGTATACGCAAAAAGTAGAAGCGTTATTGTCTGATTTGAGCCGCTTTTCAGATCAACAACTCAACCATAAATCTAGCCCCGAAAGCTGGTCAGCACTTCAAGTTGCTGAACACCTCGCTCTTAGCGAAGCCAGTTCTCTGGCCTACGTCCGAAAAAAAATGACCTTCACCACTGAATTTCCAACCGTTGGACTCCCCGAAATCGCCCGATCCCTGTTTATTTGGGTGTTCTTATACCAACCGATAAAATTTAAAGCACCAACTGTAGTAGGAACCGCCGCTCTGCCTTCCCACAACAGCTTGGAAAAGGTCAGTCTTCAATGGATGACTACTCGAATAGATTGGCATGATTTCTTCGAATCAATGCCCGAAGAGCTGGTAAACAAAGCCGTTTTCAAACATCCAAGAGCCGGCCGAATTGGATGGTGGCATCTAATCCGCTTTTTTAAAGACCATTACTCCAGGCACCAACAACAAATCAAAAAAGCGCTGTCCAACCAAGTAAGCACCTAATACCTACATAAGCAAGAGTGCCACCCACTACCGTTTGCTGGTATTGGACAATTTTTTTATTTTATTTCAAAAAAAGCAAAGGCCCTCCTTTGTTTTTGAACGAAATTAAGCAACTTTGCGTTACGTATTTCAACCCCAAAGCTTCTATTCGCTTTGCTCGCTCTTTCAACGAATCAAGATTGTATTGTGCTGACTAAAAATTCCCTGCTTTCCGTTATTTTCCTGCTTGTTTTACGTGCACTCTCTGCACAACCAACCAACCAGCCTGTACCTGCAGCTTGGTGCGGAACGCATGAGTATTCTGCTTGGTTACACTGGTATCACGATCACAAAAATGAGTTAAGCACGCTGCGCGACTTGGATACCGCTTGGTTGTACGTGCCTGTAACCATCCACATCGTTGGAGATGATAACGGATCCGGTCTGTACCCAGAAGGCGAAACCTTCCGAATCCTATGCGAAATGAATGAACAATACGCTCCTGCACGAATTCGATTTTACTTCATGCCAGGAGAGCCGTTTGTTTACCACTTCAAATCTTCTTGGTATGAGCACAATTGGGATGGAGGATATGAGATGATTACCACCACTAAAATTGAAGACCGCTTAAACTGCTACATAGTAAAGGATCCTGCCGGCAACTGCGGATATTCCTGGATTGATGCCATAGTGATGGGCAGAGGCTGCTCAGGACCTGGAAATTCCACTTGGGCCCATGAAGCAGGCCACCATTTTTCCCTTCCACACCCATTTTTTGGCTGGGAGGGGAACGCTTGGGATTTCGCCCAACCTGCCCCCCCTTCAGTAGGAGGGGTGCCCGTAGAAAAAATGGATAGCTCGAACTGCTTCATCGCTGGGGACCGCTTTTGTGATACCCGCCCAGACTATTTGAGCTATCGATGGACCTGCACCCCTGATAAGGAAAGTACCGTCTTGCAAAAGGATCCAAATGGGGTCGCCTTCCGATCCGATGCCACTTTATACATGGGATATGCATTGGATGCCTGCACAGGTCGATTTACCAATGAACAAATAGAGGCCATGCGGGCCAACTTATACACGGAACACCTTAGTTACCTGCAAGCTTCCTCCCCGGAGCCAAATCTTCAAGACGATTTCGGAATATCGTACGTTAGCCCGATTGACTCCGCTACTGAACAATACAACAACGTTTGGCTGCAATGGGCTCCTGTCCCCAATGCAGAATTTTATCTGGTAGAAGTATCCAATTCTCCGTTCTTCTCGGTAGTCTTTTTTAGCAAACTGGTGTCAGGAACGACTGCAGTCAATGCAACAAAAGGGATACCTAACAATCGGACCCTTTACTGGAGGGTTCGTGCCTTCAGTAGCTGGGACCTTTGTACACCTACTACCGCTCAGGCGCCTGCTATTTTCCGTACTAGGAACTTATCTTCAACCAATGAACTCGAGCGATTAGCAGAAATAACTCTGGCACCCAACCCAGTTAATAGCGGTGCCCCAATGGTTCTTTCTATCAACAGTAGTGAATCGCTGGATTTGTTATTGACGGTTAGTGACGCATCCGGTAGACTCTGCCACCAAAATAGAACCTTTATCTACCCAGGTGACAACCGCCTGGAAATCCCAACCTACCAGCTTGAAGCTGGCTTTTATTTTGTAAGCTTACAAACCACCCAAGGCACTTTGGTTAAACGGCTGGTTATTACACAATAACCATGGGCGTCATTCAGCGTCAGGGATTTAAGCACTCCATTGTCAACTTCGTAGGCCTCGCCATTGGCGGAGCAAGTACTCTTTGGCTTTATCCTCTGGTAATTGGAGAGTATGGAATTTTCCAGCTGATTCTATCCGCCGGGGTCGTTGGAATGCCCATTCTGGCTTTGGGGGCTAACACCGTTGCCATTCGTTTTTTTCCTCACTTTCAAGATAAAGCAAGCGGGCACCACGGATTCCTGCCCTTTCTTTTTGGTTTATTTCTAACAGGGAGCCTCCTCGCAGGGAGTATCCTGCTCCTTTCTTGGGATTGGCTGATTGCCTGGATGCCCTCCCAAAAAGCCAGCACCCTGAGCGATCACCTATTTCAGGTAATACCTATTGCCTGCCTGTGGGTACTTAGCTCGCTTCTGAGCATTTATTCTTTTAACTTTAAGAGAATCGTTATACCCTCCATCCTCCTTGATTTTTCCCAAAAAATTACCGTCCCAATCCTTCTTTGGATGGTGTACAGTTGCTGGCTAACCTTAGACCAAGCTATTTGGGGATTACTGGCACATGGGATTCTGGTCTTCCTTGGCCTCCTCTATTATATTCACTCTATAGGTCAATTACACCTAAAACCAGATTGGCGTTTTTTTACACCTTCACTAAAGCGAGAGTTAGGACGCTTTATACTCTTCAGTTCTCTTGGGACATTTTCTATTTTGATTATAAGCAAAGCTGACCTCTTTTTAGTTGGCTCCTTAATGCCTATTGACAATACCGGGATCTATTCAATCGCTGTTTTTCTGGCAGCTGTAATTGAAGTACCCACCAAGAGCCTATACTCCGCTAGCGTATCTAGCGTCGCTTTACACATCGCCAATAATGACCTGGAAGCCTTAGAAAGTCTTTATAAAAAAGTATCCATCAACTTATTATGTATTGGACTGTTGCTTTTTGGGGCACTTTGGATTGCCATTGATGACCTCTACAGCATCATGCAAAAAACAGAAATTGTCGCCAACGGGAAGTGGGTATTTTTCTTTATTGGCTTAGGGAAGCTAGCAGATATGGCCAGTGGTTTGAATAACTATATGATAGTTTACTCTCCCCATTACATGAGAGCACTCGTTCCAGTGGGCATCTTAGCAGCCGCCAATATTGCCTTCGGGCTTTACCTTATTCCTGCGTATGGGCTAATGGGAGCTGCTCTTTCTACCTTCATCTCCATTTTATTATACAACACCTTAAGCATCCTGATTGTATGGCGAAAATTCAAAATTTTCCCATTCGATCCGCACACCTTATTGGCATTGACACTTGCCTTCGTTGTCTATTTACTCGTCCTGATTATCCCACGCATTCATGGATTTCCAATCTTAAACGCAGCACTACATGTTGGACCCTACCTTTTGGGTTTAGGGGGTCTTTTCTTAGGCCTTAGAGTATCCAACGATCTCAATGATCTGGCTCGGCAACTCTTTGGAAAATGGAGGTCATTTCTCCGATAAGTTGACTAGCTGACCTGCTATTTTAAAAGGTCTTGGGAAAACTACATTTGCTAATTTTCCCGTAACAAATACAGGTCCAAGGCGCTTGTATCCGAGTTTGTTTAAAATGTGACCAGAAAGTGGCTTCCAATAATTAGCCATTACAATACCTTTGGGGATAAAATAGAATGATATGAACCGAATTCTTGCAATTGTTATCACAGCAGCAATCGCCTTGGCATCCTGTCAATCGGAAAGAAAAGGCCCATTACCCATTTTAGGAAATAGAGATGTGACACCATCAGGCGATACCATTTATCCAACTGTACGAGCATTTTCTTTTTTTAATCAAGACAGTCAACTGGTAAATAATGCCACCTTTGCAGAGAAGGCCTACGTGGTAGATTTCTTTTTTATCCACTGCCCAACCATTTGCCCAAAAGTAAAAGCACAAGCAAAACGGGTCTATGATCGGTTTGCCAATGAACCCAACTTATTGCTACTGTCACATTCTATCGATACCAAAAATGATACCGTCGCTGCCCTACATCAGTACGCAAAAAAACTAGGGATCGACTCAAAGCGATGGCACCTTGTTACAGGGGACCACGATGCTATTTACTCCATTGCGGACGACTACTTCAGTGTAGCTCAGGAAAATCCAGATGCTCCAGGCGGCTTTGATCACTCTGGCCGACTGATTTTAGTCGATAAAAATCGCCATGTTCGCGCCTTCTGTGATGGAACTGACCCCGAATCGGTCGATAAATTTATGGAAGACATCGAACGACTTCTAGAGGAGTACAAGTAGCCAACTCCCCCTAAGCGCTGCAAAGTCCAGCAGCCTTATAGCCCACCTTATTGATTTATTCGAGATGGCCGAGTATCTTTGTGTCTAAGATGAAAGTTGTAATTCCCGTAGCAGGGGCAGGCACCCGCTTGCGACCGCATACTTATACTCAGCCCAAGCCACTAATGCCCGTGGCAGGGAAGCCGATTATCTGCTTTATTATCGACAAATTAGTAGAAGCAGGAATCCACGATTTCGTCTTTGTAATAGGCTACTTAGGAGATAAAATCCGGGATTTCATTGAGGAAACCTATCCTACGATTCAAACGGAGTTCGTCTATCAAGAGCATCGTGAAGGATCCGGTCATGCCATTTGGTCCGCACGTGAAGTCCTGGAAGATGAAGATGAAGTATTTATTGCATTCGGTGACACGATCTTTGAAGTAGACCTCCAACAATTTATTCAATGCCCACACTCCTGCATCGGCCTCAAAAAAGTGAGTGATCCCCGGGACTTCGGGGTCGCTGAATGTGATGCAGAGGGAAAAATAACCCGACTAGTTGAAAAGCCTAAAATACCAAAATCCAACCTGGCCCTAGTAGGGCTCTATAAAATAAAGGAAGTAAACGCACTCCTAAAAGCCGTCGAACACCTTGTCCATAACAATATTCGCACAGTAGGTGAATTCCAACTTACAGACGCCCTCCAACATTTGTTGGAGCAACAAATTACCATCCAAGGTATCCATGTTGATAACTGGTTCGATTGCGGAAGAAAAGAAGTGCTCCTAGAAACCAATGCCATGCTTCTAAACCAGCATGAATACTCCAACGACGCCTTTAACCTCCCTGCTTTTGAAAATACCATCATTATTCACCCGGTAAATATCAGCCCCTGCTGCCGTATCTCCAATAGCATCATCGGACCACATGTGACCATCGGCAAAAACGCCGACCTAAATCATGTAATTGTCCAAGATAGTATCATCGGGAACTTTGCCGTATTAAAAGATGTTGTATTACGACATTCGGTTGTGGGTATCGACGCCAGCATCCGGGGAATGAATCTTAGCCTCAACATAGGCGACAACACAGAAATAGACTTCGACTAAACGTATGGCGAAAGAATGGACCCTCGGAGAAAAAGCCGCAGGACTAAAAAAAGAAACAGAATATGCCCTGCTCGTTGGGCTTATCACCCCAAATGTCACTGAAACACAAGCACACGAATACCTAGATGAGCTGGAATTCCTAGCCCTCACCGCAGGAGCAGTCACCATGAAGCGTTTTACCCAACGACTACCTCACCCAGAACATACTAGTTTCTTGGGCAAAGGGAAAGTGGAAGAAATCAAAGCATACATTGACCGACATGAGGAAGTAAATGTAGTAATCTTCGATGATGACCTCTCCGGCAAACAAACCAACTACCTAGAAGAAGCCCTGAAGGTTAAAATCGTGGACCGCTCGTCTTTGATCCTGGATATTTTCGCCGCGAGAGCGCAAACTGCACAGGCAAAAGCACAGGTAGAGCTGGCACAAATGAAATACTTACTTCCTAGATTAAGGGGCCTCTGGACCCACTTGGAAAGGCAGCGCGGTGGTATCGGTATGCGCGGCCCAGGGGAAACCCAAATCGAAACAGACCGGCGACTAGTACAAAATAGAGTCAAGGCACTGGAACTTAAGCTCCTGGATATCGATCGTCAGTTCCAAACTCAACGCAAAACAAGAGGTGAATTGATTCGGGTGGCCCTGGTAGGCTATACCAATGTGGGGAAAAGCACCTTGATGAACCTACTTAGCAAAAGTGAAGTACTCGCGGAAAACAAGCTGTTCGCCACACTCGACACCACCGTTCGTAAGGTTGTGTTTGATCGGATGCCCTTCTTACTCTCGGATACCGTTGGATTTATCCGAAAATTACCCCACCACCTCGTCGAAAGCTTCAAAAGCACCTTAGACGAAGTGCGAGAGTGTGATATCCTACTGCATGTCGTCGACCTGTCTCACCCACAATACGAAGACCATATTCGGACTGTCCAACAGACCTTGCTCGACCTTGGAGCGCAGGACAAGCCTACCTTGATGGTTTATAACAAGATTGACCGTTACAGGGAAACAAATTACGACGATTTGCTGGATTCCGATACAAAACGGCATCTGGAACAGGAGCTCGCTGAATACTTACAACACACTTACGGTGACCTTGTGATCATTTCTGCTCACTCAAAAGAGGGAATCGATCAGCTAAGAGAAAAAATGGATCGAATGATTAAGGAATCATACGTAGTGCGTTACCCCCACCAGGCAAAAGCCTGGTAAATACAACGGGATGCAGAAGGCAACCCTCCTGCATCCCGTCTTTTATTCCGCAATCAATTATAGCCTAATCTAAGCCCCGAAAGCAGTATCCACTACCGCAATTTGCTGTTTCTCGTGTGCTTTTGGGAAACCAGTAGCTGGGGAGGCCGCACTTGGTCGCGCCGCCAATTGCCAATCATATTGGCGCTGATTCATCAGTAAATACCCCCAAGCACCCATATTTGCCGGCTCCTCTTGAACCCATACAGGACGTCCTGCCGTTTTGTACTTAGCCAGAATCGCCTCAAACTGGGTGGTCGGGAACGGATACATCTGCTCCAAACGAACAATAGCTACATCTTTGCGACCAGTTTCCTGCCGGCGTTTGAGCAAGTCATAGTACACCTTTCCAGAGCAAACCAACAACCGTTTTACTTTCTTTGAATCAACCTCTACGTCATCCAAAATTTCTTGGAAACGAGTACCAACTTCCATTTCGCTAATTAACCCCGTGTTAAACGGAGGACGTAAAGTGGATTTAGGGGTCATAACAATCAATGGCTTACGGAATGGCCTCGCCAACTGCCTGCGCAACAAGTGAAAATAATTGGAAGCAGAGGTCAGGTTAGCTACCGTTACATTATTCTCCGCACATCCTTGTAGGTAACGCTCCAATCTAGCACTTGAATGCTCGGGGCCCTGGCCTTCGTATCCATGAGGCAACAACATGACCAAGCCAGTCATGCGATGCCATTTAGTCTCTCCTGAAAGAACAAACTGATCAATAATAGAGTGCGCTCCATTAGCAAAATCCCCAAATTGAGCCTCCCAAATGACTAAAGCATCTGGATTGGCCAATGAATACCCATACTCAAAACCAAGAACTGCATATTCAGAAAGTAAGGAATTGTACACATGAAATTTTCCCTGACCAGACTGAATATGATCTAACCGGTTGATGCGCTGAAAACTTTTCGCATCAACTGGACAGGCATGCCGGTGGCTGAACGTTCCACGCTTGACATCCTGACCACTCATCCGCACATCCTTACCCTCCGTCAATATAGAAGCATAAGCCAGCAATTCTCCCATCGACCAGTCTATCTGACCAGTCTCTACCAGTTTGCGCTGGTTCTCCAAATTCTTGGCTATCTGGGGTAGAGGATTGAAATCGGCCGGAAGCGTTAAAAGATGGTTGATCAACCGATCAATTTCTTTGCGCTCAAGACCTGTCTCCGGTGATTGCTGAAAAGCTTCGTCCCGGGTTTCAATGGATAGTTTACGCCAAGACACCTCATTTTCCTGATAGGTATATGGGAGCGGGGACTGTCTGATTTCATCCAAACGAGCTTGCAAATTCGCCTTGAAGGATTGCTCCATCTCTTTCGCCATCTCCGCTTCGATATCTCCACGACGTATCAGTTCAGCAGAATACAATTCTCGAACGTTTCTATGATCAGCAATTAAGGCATACATGTCTGGATTGGTAAACCTTGGCTCATCACTTTCGTTATGACCATATTTGCGGTAGCATACTACATCCAAGAATACGTCTGAGTTGAATTTTTGGCGGTACTCAATCGCCAACTCAATAGCATAAACTACCGCTTCGGGATCATCTCCATTGACATGAAAAACAGGTGCTTGCACTACTTCTGCAACCTGCGTGCAATACGTACTCGAACGACCCTCATCCCATCCTGCAGTAAAACCAATTTGGTTATTTACGACAACATGCAGTGTACCTCCGGTATAATAGCCCTCCAACTGACTCATCTGAATCAATTCATACACTACTCCTTGACCCGCCAAAGCGGCATCTCCGTGAATTAATACCGGAAGAATTTTATCGTACTCAGATTGATACAAAATATCCGCCTTAGCACGAGCAAAACCTTCTACTACCGGATCAACGGCCTCCAAGTGGGAAGGGTTCGGCAATAATTTAACGTAAACATTCTTACCCTCCGGCGTCGTCAGCTGAGAGGAATACCCCAAATGGTATTTAACATCCCCCGAACCAAAACTCTGATCTGGAATGGATTTGCTCTCAAACTCCGTAAAGATCTGTTCGTATGTCTTCCGCAAAATGTTAGCTAATACATTCAAACGCCCCCGGTGAGCCATCCCAATAACCACCTCCTCACAAGGAATACCACAGGTGGTGGAGCAGTTAATTGCCTCCGTAAGAGCTGGAATCAACGACTCTCCTCCTTCTAGAGAAAAACGCTTCTGCCCCACAAATTTGGTGTGTAAAAACTGCTCAAAACCCACCGCCTCGTTCAAACGCTCCAGAATACGGCGCTTCTTTTCCAATGAAAATCCATATCCAGGCTTGATCTCCCTTGACTCCACCCGCTCGCGAAGCCAAGTCCGACGCTCCTTGTCGTGAATATGTGAACTTTCAAAACCAATATTTCCTACATAAAGCTCTTTTAGCCGAGTAAGAATCTGACGCAAACTAGCACCAAGAAGGTTGATCTCTGCACCGGCTACAAAAGCGGTATCTAAATCCGCCTCCGTTAACCCGTAATCAGACAATTGCAAACATGCCTTTCGATCTTTTCTGGCTCGAATTGGATTAGTGGTAGATTCGAGGTGCCCCCGATCCCGATACCCATGAATCAGTCCCAAAACACCAAACTCCTTGCTCCAGTTTCCAACCGAGGCAGAGGAGGCCGACGGGGCATTCCCAGAACTTAACGCAT
>CANHDG010000036.1 GCA_947459365.1 Saprospirales bacterium | reverse complement strand
TAATTGTTAATTGTTAATGGTTAAGTGTTAAGGTGGTGCCTGGGTTTTGTGGTTGAAGAGCTGATTTTGAGATTAGTTTCGAGCCACAGGATTTTGGGCACCACTTTTTTAATGGTTAATTATTAATGGTTAATGGGCGGACCTTCTTCCATCCAAACTGCAGATACCGTTGAAGTATAAATACGGATGATTTCTTTTAGTTGCGCTAGGGCTAATCTACCGATGATGTACCCGGAGGTATGGTTAAGGTAAGATTCTTGAACCAGTTCAAAAAACAGCTTTAGTGAAAGACTATCGTTTGGTTGGTGGCGTAGAAAAATTTTTAACGAGATGTCTTTATCGGATTGTAGGCGTTCCGATTGATTTCGTTTTTTATATTCGTAGCGATAATCATAGGTAAGTGCCGAAACATCCGAGAGGACAGCCGAGGCTGTTGGGTAAGCTCCGGCCCCTCTTCCCATAAAAAATTGAGTATCGCTAAAGTAAGATTTGGTTTTTACCCCGTTAAAGACATCATCAACATCGTATAATTTATCTCGTTTTGAGATGAATTTAGGTAGTACAAAAGCTGATACGGTGCCATTGGTATTTTTTTCAGCAAGGGCTATTAATTTGATTTTCATTCCTTTTTCGCGGGCGTAGTTAAATTCTACTTCGCTGAGTTGATCGATTCCCAGGTTGAAGATTGCTTCGGGAGGGACGACGATTCCAAAAGCATGCGCAAGCAGTAGTTGTAGCTTATACTTTGCGTCGAACCCTCCAATATCGAGTGTAGGGTTTGATTCGGCATACCCTTTTTGTTGAGCTTGGTGGAGCGCTTGTTGAAAAGAAACAGGTTCTTCACTCGTTTTGGTTAAGATATAATTGGTACTACCGTTAATAATGCCCTCTATAGATTCCAGCAAATCTGTATCATAGTATTCTTCCAGATTTCGAATAATTGGGATGCTTGCGCAGCAGGCTGCCTCGTACAGCAAGGGGGCATTGTATTGCTGTTGCAAGTGGATTAGTTCCTCCAGATGTTCTGCGATCATCCTTTTATTTGCTGTGACAACTGCTTTGCCTTTTTGGAGGGCATTTTTAACCAGGTGGTAAGCAGCTTGTGCATCGTCAATTAACTCCACTACTGTGTTGATCTCTGGGTCGTTTAAGATGTCATCCGGGTTAAAAGTTAGCTGATCCGACGGGATGGGGCGAGGCTTTAACGGATCTTTGACACAGATACGTTTTATGTTGGCCTTCAGTCCAGGCGTTTTTTCCAGCACTTCGTATAATCCGAAGCCAACACACCCAAGGCCAAAAAGGCCAATATTTAACTTTTTTCTGGACATGGCAGTTTCGAATTAAACGGTTACAGCGGTGGTTGCCAGTTTAAATACCTTTGAAAGATCATCAATTAGGTCCTCTACCTCTTCTAAGCCAACGGATAGGCGAATAAGGCTGTCCGTTACACCAGATTCGTATCGCTTTTCTACAGGAATCGATTTGTGGGTCATTTCACAGGGAAGGCAAATGAGGCTTTTAATCCCTCCTAGACTTTCTGCTAATTGGAAGAGAGAAGTGCTGCTAACCACCTTCGTCGCTATTTCCTTGTCGTCTATTTTTAGATCGAAGCTCACAATTCCCCCGAAGTAGTTTAGTTGTTTCTTTGCTATTTCGTGGTTCGGGTGGCTGGTTAGACCCGGGTAGTATACCTTTTTTACAAGGGGTTGAGTCAGTAAAAATTCTGCGATCTTCTGGGCATTTTCAGAATGTTGACGAAGGCGGAGTGGTAGGGTTTCGATGCCTCTAATGACCAGCCAGCTATCAAATGGTCCCAAAATGGCACCAGAGGCATTTTGAATAAATTTGATTTGCTCACCCAGCTCCTTCGACTTGGTTACCACCAATCCGGCGATTAAGTCGCTGTGACCTGCCAGGTATTTGGTGGCAGAATGGACTACCAAGTCGGCGCCCAGTTCAAGGGGTTTTTGGGCTAGTGGCGATGCGAAGGTATTATCAACGCATAACAGAATCTGGTGTGCCTTGGCGATTTGCGCTATAGCGGTAATGTCCGAAATCTTGAGGGTTGGATTGGTGGGGGTTTCGAGCCAGATCAGTTTTGTTTTTTCCGAAATGGCCTTCTCGACCTTGTCAATAACCGTGGTATCTACATATCGAATCGAAATACCAAATTTTTGGTAAATGTGGGTAAAAAGCCGGAATGCACCTCCGTAGATATCGTCCACCGCAAGGATTTCATCCCCAGCTTTAAGTAATTTTAGCACACTGTCTATTGCTGCAAGGCCACTGGCAAATGCGTACCCATGGGTTCCATTTTCAAGTGTCGCTACGAGGTCCTCTAAAACCTTTCTAGTAGGATTATTACTTCTGGCATAGTCGTAGCCTTTGTGCACACCGGGTGCTTCTTGTACATAGGTGGACGTTTGATAAATAGGAGTGGAGATAGAGCCAGTTAGTTCGTCTGGCTTGAGGCTGTGCAAAATGCGGGTAATTTCCTTCATGTCTGTTAAAATGATTGGATAAGTCAAAAAATGGGTCAGTAAAGACCTATCCAAAACAGATAGAGGAACAGCCCTAATCGGAGGCTATTTCATAAAAAAAGCGCTTCCGATAGGTCAGAAGCGCTTTTTCGAATACAAAACTGTATTGCCAAAAATGCTGGTTTCTAACTTATCTTTCCCGGTTTCCCGGAGTTGAATGTGGCACCTTCTTTCTGCTCGAAAGGGTTGCCAAGACGTCATAGGGTCAATTCCCTCAGTCTTTCTGGATAAGAAAATACTTTAGCAAAGAACTGTTGCAAAGGTAAGGGTAGTGGTGTTGTATCGGCAAATATTTCTCTAAAAAGGTTTTGTTAAAATAATTTTTATTTCGAAAACCGTCATTTATTTTCATTTTTAGCGAATAAAAAAATTAAAAAATGAAAATGCGCGGCTAGCTTAGTTTATTTAAGGCTTCCTGGTATATCTTTTTTATGCTGTTTTTTTCTTCCCGCTGCACGATTTGCTCAATGGCTAGTTTCAGGTCTTGTTGATGTGGGGTATTTAATTGTAAGATTACACCCAGCGCAAAAGCGGAGCTCCAGCGGACCACTGTACCTGGATGTTCACTATTTTCCAGCAAATGCTGCGTAGCCAACTCAAGCAGGGGAAGAAAATGGGGGGCTGTATTGCCAATGACCCTCGCGGATTCCCACTTAATACGCGGAGCTTTTGCTTTCAGTGCTTCGGTTACAAAAAGAAATCCAGCTTCGTCCAAGATATTAGGCACTTGCTGCGTTGCTTTTTCCAGGGCTTCTATACAAGTTGCTTTGACGGGGTCTTTAGCTGAACTTGCAAAAACGATTAGCTCATTTGTACTTAATCGTTGTTGGAGCAGCATTTGGGATAGGAGCTCTGGTTTTTCTTTAGGTTTTAGCGTTTTTTCATCCAATAATGCCTTTAAGTCCATCTTATAAACTTTTGAGTATTAGCGGCTTGAATAACGTTGACGGAGCAAGTCTTTCATATATTTATTAACTGTCCACAGGTCGGCCACAGGTTGAAGGGTATAAGGCAAAGCCTGCATATAGTGTGGGGGGCCAAATTCGGGACAAATGGTCATTAGCTCCCCTGCTTTCGCTTTGTTTTGTACCACTACATCCCACCAATCCAGGTGTTGCTGTAAGATTGCCGCCCATTCTGGTGCGCGGGGATCATTCACTTGTGGTCCTTCAGGATGGCCGACTCGCGCATGAATGTGGTCGGTTCGCTCGAGTGCCTTTTGCACGGTGTTGACTTGGTCTTCCAACATGGATTCATGGACGGTGCACCAGTGGGAGATATCAAGCGTCAGCCGCAGCGCTGGGTCCTGAAGAAGAAACTGAAGGGTTTGGGGGGCTGAAAACAGCATTCGACCGCGGTGGGTTTCGTGGTAAATCGGAATCCCACTGCTATGGTTGGCTTCTGCGGTGATGCGCAATAGTTGCAGATTTTGTTCTGTGGGATACCAATCTCTTCCTGCATGGCAATTGATATACAACGGTTGAAGCGCAACGGCTCGAGTTAATGAGGCTGAAAATTCAGACAAATGAGTATTAAAATCAGATTGCCAGCTACCACATAGGAGTCCTAGTTGCAGACCATGTTTCTGAACCGTTCGCTGTAATTCTAGAGCTGCCTCTTCGGTGTCTGGTGTCCATACTTCTATCCCATCGTACCCATCTTGCTTCGCTTTTGCACAAAAAACCGAAAGGTCACCAAGTGTAAATCCCCAGTTGGTGGCCATAAACAGCAGCCGAAAGCCAGGGGCTACTTGCATAGTAGGGAGCGTTTGGCCCAATACGGAGCTACTTAATAAGGGAACCGCAGCAGCGGTCTTCATAAACTGTCTTCTTGTCTGCATTGTGTTGCGATTGATTTTAGCAAATGTAAGCTTGTTTTCGGATACTCTCCTATTGATAGCGGCTACTTAAGTCCGTTTTCGCAGGGATCGATCCAATCAAAAACAAAATCCTTAACTCACTTTCTAATAATCTGTAATGTATGGACATTTCAGAAATAACTGTACTTTTGCATCGGATGCATTCCAAGTGAATCCCCTTTTTATTTCCCTTTTCACAAAAAAACCTACTTCTTATTATGAAATCAAGTAGCCTTTTCACCTATATCCTTTACGCGCTCTTGGCAGCTTTAATCTTGCTTGCCGGTAAAATGGTACTCGATAAGCGGGCGGATATAAGAGCACAAAGCGATCCTGTAAACGTCTCTCCCGCTCCCGTAACCAATACAGGCAAAGCCGGTGGGATAGAGGAGGAGGAGCACCAGCCCATCAACACCTCTCCCTCCCGGGAGGTTGGATCTTCCAATAAATCAATCGACGATCAAAAGAAACCGGAGCCCCCAAATGGAAGTATAAGCAATAGTGAACCGGAACGTCCAACGGCTGCCCCACCGAAATCTATTAATACGGCTACCGCTAAGGGAGTCAATACAGCTCCTCCTCCTGTCCAGAAACTAACCCCACCCTCCAAAGGGCGGTACCTGGTGGTAGTCGGGACTTTTACCCTTCGGGAAAATGCTTTAGCCGAAATGGAGAATATGATTAATGCGGGTTATTCGAACGCAGAAGTCATGAAATACAAAGAGGATCTTTGGCGGGTCATTGCTCTTCGTTGTAAAACAGCGGAGGAGGCAGCTCAACAGGAGGGTGACTTGGAACGCCATGGGATAGATGCTATCGTAGTTGATGGTTATAAAAAATAACGTTTTTCTTTTGTACAAAGCTTGTCCGGAAAGGGTGTTTTTGTTGAATTCAGCAAAAACACCCTTTCTAATTTCAGGAGTGGGTCCAATTTCTTCTTCTCTGCTGTTGCACGGTATTTCTCTTCAACTCCTTTGGTATTTCCGCTAAAAGCGTGCGCAGGTAAGGTTTGATTTAAGTACTTTTGCCTTTAAATGTTCTAATATGGCAAAAATACTCGCATTTTCCATGCTTTTGCTGAGCTCTTTGCTCACTGCCCAATCAAAATTAACGCCTGAACTGCTGTGGAAAATCGGCCGGGTCAACTTGGAGGATGTCTCTCCCGACGGTCGGCAGGCAGTTTACAGTGTGACCCGATTTGACATGGCCTCCAATAAGAGTAGCAAAGTACTCTACCTTGTTCAGGTTGCCTCCGGGGAAACACTTCGACTTACGCCAGAAGACTTGCGTTCTGGAGATGCACAATTTACGCCTGATGGGAAGCGGGTAGGTTTTTTGCGAAATGGTACGCTCTATGAGGTAGGTATTGATGGTAAAAACGAGCAAATGCTAAGTGAGTATACCATGAACGGCTTTAAATATGCTCCCAATGGAAATTACCTGCTGTTTTCAATGGATGTCAAATTAGATAATACTCCGGCAGAGCTCTACCCAGATTTAGCAAAAACGTCTGGAAGGATTTCAGACGGTCTTTTTTATCGGCATTGGGCTGACTGGCATGACTATTCGTACAGCCATCTGTTTTATGCCAAATACGATCAAGGGCGGTTTGCCTCTGAACCATTTGACTTGCTCTACGGAGAGCGTTTTGATGCCCCTCTACAGCCAATGGGGGGAATAGAGCAAGCCCAGTTTAGCCCGGATGGTCGTTTTATTGCCTACGCTTGCCGCAAATTGAATGGAACTGCAGAAGCAAAGAGTACCAATTCCGACATTTATATTTATGAGCTTTCCTCCGGGAAAACCTTGAATGCAACGGCAGATCTCCCGGGATATGATATTGACCCCATTTTTTCCCCCGACGGGCGTTACCTAGCCTGGACGAGTATGGCGACCGCCTCCTATGAGTCGGATAAAACGCGGTTAATGGTGCTCGATCTGGGCACTCAATTCCGGCAAGATTATACTGCAGATTGGAAATGGGAGTGCAATAACCCACAATGGGCGGCAGATAGTAAATCTCTTTACTTCCTGAGCAGCACCGATTATACCTACCAAGCTTATCAAATCGGGATCAATGATAAAAAAATTCGCCGGTTGACCGAGGGTCGCCACGATTACCATCAACTCAAGGTGGCTGGAATTCAGTTGATTGCTACCAAAACAGCAATGGATGCTCCACCGGAGGTGGTCGCCATTTCCACTCAAAATGGAAGGGAACGCCGCTTGTCATTTGTCACCAGCGAGCCTTGGGATGGCCTTGTGAAGGGGAAAGTAGAACGCAAATCTGTTCCGACTACGGATGGTAAAGAGATGAATGTCTGGTTGGTTTTACCGCCTGATTTTGATCCCTCCAAAAAATATCCCTCCCTTTTATACTGCCAAGGAGGCCCCCAGTCGGCAATCAGTCAATCCTTTTCGTTCCGTTGGAACATGCAATTAATGGCCGCCAATGGCTATGTAGTCATTGCTCCTTGTCGGCGTGGAATGCCGGGCGGACCAGAGGGTCAGGATTGGAATGCAGCAATTAGCCGAGATTGGGGAGGTCAAGCCATGAACGATCTACTTTCGGCAACGGACGCGCTAAAAAAGGAGCCTTGGATTGATGGCAATCGCATGGGGGCAGTAGGCGCTAGTTTTGGTGGCTACTCGGTGTACTGGTTGGCTGGTAACCACAACAAGCGGTTCAAAGCGTTCATCAGTCACTGTGGCATGTTTAATACCATTAGTTGGTGGGGAACCACAGAGGAAATGTGGTTTGCCGATTATGATTTGGGCGAAAACTACTGGAGCGCTCCACAGGATCCTGCCTGGACGAAGTACAGTCCGCATCTTTATGTGCAGAATTGGGATACGCCGCTCCTGGTAATCCACAACGAGAAGGACTTTCGGGTACCTTTCAGTGAGGGAATGCAAGCGTTTCAGGCAGCCCAAATGCGCGGTATTCCTTCTAGGATGCTTTCCTTTCCCGATGAGGGACATTGGATGAGCAAGCCTCAAAACAGTCTTCTGTGGCAACGCGAGTTTTTTGGATGGCTGGATCGTTGGCTCAAATAAGGTTGCTTTTCCCAAAAAAAACCTACTTTTAGGTGGTGTATTGTTTAGTATCAATTGGGATAGGATTGTTTGGTTGCTTGTTTCTTCCCGTTTGGGGGCAGGCTCAATCTCCTCATGCCCTATTGCGGGAGGGCGATAAGGCTTACCTGTACTCCAACTACGCCGAATCAGAGGTCGCTTATCGGGAGGCCCTAAAAAAGGATCCCGGTAATGAAAAAGCAACTTATAATCTGGGAAATGCGCAGTATAGGCAAGGAGATTACCAGGGAGCTGAAAAAGCGTATCAATCCGCAGCGCAAGCTGGAACCAATTCAGATAGGGCGGACGCATTGCACAACCTGGGCAATGCGTTGGTCCAACAAGAAAAGTACCAGGAAGCCATCCAGGCTTATCAAAAAAGCCTGCGCTTGCGCCCAGGAGATGCAGGGAGTAAGCGTAACCTACAACTGGCAAAGGCAAAGCTGAGAGAACAGCAACAACAACAATCGCAACCATCCCAAAACCAAAAGCAACAACAGCAGGAACAACAGAACGGCGGCCAACAGCAAAATCAACAGCCGGGCTCTTCTCCTCCAAGTTCTTCCGATCCAGGGAACAGTCAAGAGCCGCAAAAAGAGGAGGGCGGAAGTCGCCTGCCAGCTTCCCGGCAGCAATTTTTAGAATCGATTGGACGGGAGGATCAGCGAAATAAACGGAAGTATCAGGAGTTTAATACCTCTATAAAACCAAGAACTAGAACTAAAGACTGGTAAGAAATATGATAGTAGTAACAGGTGCAGCTGGATTCATTGGCTCGTGCATGATTCGGGCCCTACAGGAAGCAGGTTTTGAAGATATTTTGGCGGTAGATGATTTTTCTAATCCGGCGAAAATGCGGAATCTGGACGGAAAAAAATTGTGGGGACAGGTATTTCGCCTCAATTTTCCGCGTTGGTTAGAGCGTAACCACGCGGAGGTGGATGCGGTTATTCACTTAGGAGCACGGACTGATACCACCGAGCAAAACAAGGCTATTTTCGATGAGTTGAACCTCGAGTATTCCCGGGCGCTCTGGATGTTGTGCGCTGGGTTTGATATTCCATTTCTCTATGCCAGCAGTGCTGCAACGTATGGGCTAGGGGAACATGGGTATAACGATGACCACTCCACTATTCCTTTGTTGCGGCCATTAAATCCATATGGTCAAAGCAAGCAGGATTTTGATGTTTGGGTATTGGATCAGCTTGCAAACGAGCGAAGCGGTAATGCACCCTCTCAGTGGGCAGGGTTCAAGTTTTTTAATGTGTACGGCCCCAATGAGTATCACAAAGGTCGGATGGCCTCTGTTATTTTTCATACTGTGCGGCAGATCAAGGCGAAGGGAGAGATGCGTCTTTTTCGATCGCACCGCCCTGATTTCAAAGATGGAGAGCAATCGCGCGATTTTATCTACGTGAAAGATGTATGTGCGGTTTTACTTCATTTTTTGGAGAAAAAGCGCCCGAATGGAATTTATAACCTTGGAACTGGCCAGGCTCGGACTTTTTTGGATTTGGCCAAAAATACTTTCCTTGCGATGGGGCTGGAGCCAAAGATTGATTTTGTGGATACCCCCGTAGATATTCGCGAAACCTATCAATATTTTACAGAGGCAACTATGTCTAAAGTTCGAGGAACAGGGTTTATCGAGCCGTTTTGGTCGCTGGAAGATGGAATCAAAGACTATGTTCAGCAGTATTTGAATGATGAGCGCATCTACTAACTTGCTGAAAGAGCAGATTCTTGGGCTGGCCAACTTATACAGTCCGGAGGTGATTCGCTTGAGAAGGCATATTCACCAGTATCCTGAGTTGTCTTTCCAGGAAAAAGCAACCAGTCGGTTGGTGGCAGATACGCTCCGGGGTTACGGAATAGAAGTTAAAACCGGTGTGGCAGGTACGGGTTTGATTGGCTATATTTATGGCCAGGAGCCGCAGCGCAAAACGATTGCCTTGCGAGCTGATATGGATGCATTGCCGATACAGGAAGAAAACGAGGTAGATTATCGGAGTGTAAATTTAGGTGTGATGCATGCCTGTGGCCACGATGTGCACACGGCATCTCTGCTAGGGGTTGCTCGAATTTTGCAAGAAACCCGGCATCTTTGGAAGGGAACGGTAAAATGTCTTTTCCAGCCGGGCGAAGAATTGCTTCCAGGAGGCGCCAGTTGGATGATTCGAGATGGAGCTTTGAAGGATCCTGCTCCCGCTTGTATTTTCGGCCAGCATGTCGCGCCGGATTTGGAGGTAGGGAAAGTGGGGTTTTGTTCCGGGATATATATGGCGTCCTCAGATGAATTGTACTTAACGATTCGAGGAAAAGGCGGGCATGGAGCGTTGCCTCATTTGTCAGTTGATCCAATTGTGGTATCAGCACAAATTATTACCGCTTTGCAACAAATTGTGAGTCGGGCATCTCATCCTGCGATGCCAACGGTCTTAACCTTGGGGAAAATCAACTCCGTAGGAGGGGCGACCAATGTGATTCCAGAGGAGGTGAGGATAGAGGGTACTTTTCGCACCTTTGATGAGGAATGGCGGGCCAAAGCGAAGGCTCAAATGCAACAGATGGCGATTGGTATGGCAGAGGCGCTGGGAGCTACTTGTGAGTTCAATATTGTAAAGGGTTATCCAGTGCTGAAAAATGAGGAGGCGATGACGCTCCGAGCGAAGGCAGCAGCGATTGATTTATTAGGGGCGGACCAGGTGGTGGATCTTCCTATCCGAATGACTTCGGAGGATTTTGCCTGGTATACGCAGGAGTTGCCCGGTTGTTTTTACCGATTAGGGACGCGCAATGAGACGCAGCAGATCACTTCTGGTGTTCATACGAGCACCTTTAACATCGACGAAAGCGCACTTGAATTGGGGATATCATTAATGTCTTGGTTAGCTGTTAGGGAGCTTTTATTTTGAATAATGATTTAATTTAAAAATAATAGTTATATTATTGTCAAAATACAAAATAAAATAATTTTTTAAACTTTTTTAAAGAAAAAAAGTAGATAAAAAGTTGAGTTTGTTATACATTGTCGGGCCTTTTTACCTTCAGTAAGTATTTATATTCCTTTTATTAACTAACAACCAACTTTTATTATGAATGCATTTTTATCTTTAGGCCGTTGGCTGTTTATGCTTCCTTTTGCTATTTTTGGTTTGTTTCACTTTATGAATGCCAACGGAATGGCCGGTATGGTTCCTTCTTATCTGCCGGGTGGTGTTCTTTGGGTGTACTTAACGGGTGCTGCTTTGGTTGCGGCCACGGTGAGTATGGCAATTGGTAAGTATGACAAGCTGGCTGCTACGCTTTTAGCCGTTTTCTTGCTTATTTTGGTGGTATTGATTCACTTACCCGGAGCGATGGCGGGTGATTCTATGTCTATGTCAATGATGTTAAAAGACATCATTATGGCGGGTGCAGCGATGATGTATGCGACTGACCGCGCACAAGACAAGTCGTAAGTTTATTTTTTAGGTGCATTTTTAAATGATCGAATGCCGTTTTTGCTGGATAGGTAAAAACGGCGTTTTGCTTACAAAAAAGGGAGCGATTACTTGGATTGTTTCCGTAATCGCTCCCTTTATAAGGTATTAATGGGTTGTTTATTCCCCAGCTTGTCCCTTTACATAGGTAGTGTAAACATAGATATCTGCGTTTACATCTCCCAGGTGACGGTCAATAAGTTCTTTAACATCTTCCCATTTCAAGCCGCCTACTCCAGTTGCCAGTCGAGGCAATGCAACGCTTTTGAGGTCTTCTTTTTCGATCATTTTTTTCAAGGCATGAAGGGCGTGGTTTACATTGGGCAAGGAGGCGCGTCCAGGGTGACCGCTGTGGTGGTGACCGGAGGCGGGCTCTTGCGTCAGCAAGTTGATGATTCGGGCTCCGCCCACCCCGCTCCAGATCCACGCTTCGCCTGGGGCTGGATTGTGCTGCTGGCAATAGTGTTTAAAATCTTTAAACATAGAAGGCCACTCTTCCCGAAGGCTTAAAGCTAGACCGCTATCGAAATGATCAAATGGCGCTACGCCATGAGCAATTGCTTGTGCTTTAGATAAAAGAATATCTCCGCTTACTTCCTTAATCATAATTTTGGAATCGTTTAATGAATGATGGTACAAAGTAAGCGGATAAGTGCTGCTCCTCTGGATGATGAGCGCTACCTGATTCAATGATTTAGATCACAGCACCCTCGATGAAAGTCTTCATTTTTTCAATGGCGTAGTCTACTTCTTCTTTGGTATTGTAATGTGAAAAGGAAAAACGGATACTTTTTCGGGTGGGATCTGCCTGGATGGCTTCGAGCACATGGCTACCCTTTTCGGAGCCACTGGAGCAGGCACTGCCTCCGGATACGCTAATCCCTGCGATGTCCATGTTGAACAGCATTAGTTCACTTTTGGGACTTGCTGGGAACGATACACTTAGAACGGTGTATAGGCTATTTCCGTCGAGATCTCCATTAAACTGTACCCCTGGGACGAGATCCATCAGTCGATTTCGGAGGTAATTGCGAATTTCACGGATATGTTCGGAGCGATGCTCCATTTCCGCGGTAGCGAGTTCTAGGGCTTTTGCCATACCGACAATGCCGTATACATTTTCGGTTCCCCCTCTCATGTTGCGCTCTTGTGCACCTCCATCGATAAATGGGTCTATTTTTACACTGCTTTGAATATAAAGGAAGCCGACCCCCTTTGGACCGTGGAATTTATGAGCAGCACCGGAAAGGAAGGTGAGGGGTATTTCCTGAACATTAACAGGAAAGTGGCCGATGGTTTGAACGCTATCGGAGTGGAAATAGGCTCCATGTTCTTGGCAGAGGGCAGCTACTTTTGCGATATCGGTCATGGTGCCAATTTCATTATTGGCGTGCATAAGGGATACCAGTGTTTTTTTTCCTCCACCGGCTATTAAAGCAGTTTCGAGCGCCTCGATGCTGATTCTGCCCAATTGATCGACCGGAAGCCAAATGACTTCCACTCCATTATGCCGTTCTACAGTTTGTATGGCATGCAAGCCACAGTGGTGTTCGGTTGGGCTGCTAATAATGCGCTGCACCCCTAGGTCACGCACAGCACACTTAATGGCCGTATTGTTGCTTTCAGTTCCTCCTGAAGTGAAAAAGATCTCTCCGGTACCTGCTCCGATGCTCTGAGCAACGGATTTACGGGCAGTTTCTAGCAGGGCGCGAACCCCTCTGCCTTCTGCGTGGATGCTGGAAGGATTGCCAAAGTGTTCCCTTAAGACGGGAACCATTGCTTCAATGACGGCCTCTGAAACAGGGGTGGTGGCGGCGTTGTCAAAATAAACTCTGCGCATAGTAAGGGCGAAAGGTTAACCCCTCAACTCGATGATATCGCTCATGATCTTTTTAGCCAGATTATTTGCGATCACTGCTGAGGAGCTTTCTGAATAGATCCGAATAATAGGTTCGGTATTAGAAGGGCGCAAATGTACCCAACCTTCTTCAAAATCTATCTTTAAACCGTCTTCTGTATTTATTTTTTCATTTCGATATTTATGGCTTAACTGCTCAAAAATTGCTTTTAGGTTAATATCAGCGGTGAGCTCCATTTTATTTTTTACCATTTGATAGTCCGGGTAACGGGCACGAAGGGTGGAGATTTGGGTTCCTACATGGGCCAAATGGCTAAGGAAAAGAGCGATTCCCACCAATGAATCCCTACCATAATGAGAGGCTGGATAAATAATACCTCCATTACCTTCTCCTCCTATTACAGCTTGGACGGCCTTCATTTTTTCTACTACATTCACTTCGCCTACGGCCGCAGCGTGGTAGGTTCCGCTGCGCTTCAAGGTTACATCACTGAGTGCCCGGCTGCTGGAGAGGTTGGATACGGTATTGCCAGGGGTTTTGCTTAAGACATAGTCCGCTACAGCTACCAAGGTATACTCTTCTCCAAAGAGTTCCCCGTCTTCACACATGAATACGAGGCGGTCTACATCGGGGTCAACTGCAATTCCCAAATGTGCCTTATGCATTTTCACCGCGGTACTCAACTGTCCTAAGTGTTCTTTTAAAGGTTCCGGATTGTGGGCGAAGTGGCCATTAACTTCCCCATTCACGATTTCGTATTCACAGCCGAGGGCCTTGAGTAGTGGTGGAACTGCCAAGGCTCCCGTAGAGTTGATGGCATCTACTACCACCTTGAATTTTTTCGCACGCACGGAAGCTACATCGACTAGATCCAAGCTTAAAACCTGCTCGACATGCCGCTCAATCCAGTTGGTTACTTGTGTGTAAGCGCCCAACTGGTCTACTTTAGCATATTCAATGTTCCCGGATTCTGCCAGTTCTAAAACCGCTTTCCCATCTGCTGCGCTAATGAATTCGCCTTTATGGTTGAGTAATTTTAAGGCATTCCATTCTTTTGGGTTGTGACTGGCCGTGAGAATGATACCACCTCCTGCCTGTTCACCGGGAACGGCGACTTCGACGGTTGGAGTCGTACTTAATCCTAGGTCAATTACTGAGATGCCAAGGGCTCTAAGGGTATTAATGACCAACGCGCTCACGATTTCACCGGAGATTCGGCCATCACGGCCAACTACTATTTTGGGGTTTCCGGTAGTGTTGAGCACCCATTGTCCAAATGCAGCAGTAGAGGAGACGATATCCAGTGGAGTCAGGTTATCCCCTGCCTTTCCGCCAATGGTTCCTCTGAACCCTGAAATTGATTTAATTAATGACATAGCAGCAAGTTTCTGTGTAGTTGAATGAAAGGTAGCAAAATGAAAAAGGTATTGAGAAATGGTCCGGTGCTAGTCCAACGCTTGTGAGAAGTCAGCGATCAGGTCATCGATGTGCTCAATACCAACCGAGATACGAATCAAACCGTCGGTTATCCCATTCTGCTCCCTTAATTCCTTGGCTACGTGCAGGTGTGAGGAGGAAGCTGGGTGCAGGATGAGGGTATCTACATCGCCTAAGGTAGGTGCCAGGGCGCAGTGTTGGATGCGGTTCATGCACCGAAGGCCTGCTTCAAACCCTCCTTTTAGTTCAAAACTAAGCATTCCACCGGAGCCGAGGGGCATTTGCCGCTTTGCTAGCTCATAATCTGGATGAGAAGGCAAGGTGGGGTAGTTGACTTGTGACACCGCTGGGTGTTTTTCGAGGAAGGAGGCGAGTGCCAGTGCGTTTTCACAGTGCTGACGCATGCGCAGCGCGAGGGTTTTTAGACCATTATTGGTCAGCCAGGCTTCAAACGGCGAGCAGTTGGTTCCGACCAGTTTCATAGCCTTCCATACTTTTGAGCGCATCACCGCTCGGTCGCGGCCTACAATTACACCGGCAATGCTATTTCCATGACCATTGATGTATTTGGTTGTTGAATGCACGATAAAGTCAATCCCATACGCAAAGGGTTGCTGGAGGTAAGGAGACGGAAAGGTGTTATCCACAGCGGTCCAGACTGCATATTGTTTAGAGAGGTCCGCTATGCTAGCGAGGTCGATACAGGCCATCGTAGGATTGGCGGGTGTCTCGGCATAGAGCAGGCGAATATTAGGATGTTTTTTTAAGGCGCTCTCTACTTGATTCAAGTCCCTCAGATTCGTGAAGAGCACCTCAATTCCCAAGGGTTCAACCACCGCTTTTAGTAATTCAGTGGTGCCACCGTATAGGTTTCCCTGCGTTAGAATGGCATCTCCAGCTTTTAAAAGGCCCAGCAACAGGGTGGAAATAGCGGACATTCCGGAGGAGGTCATGACCGCTGATGCTTCCATTCCAAGGCCGTGGGCTTCCAGTTGAGCAATTTTTTCGGCAACCGCATCTACTGTCGGATTGGCGTATCTACTGTAGGTATGGCCGCTTTCGATGTCCTTGAAGATGCTAATTCCTTGATCCATGGTTTCAAAGGAGAAGGAGGAGGTAGCATAAATAGGTAGGACGTGAGGAGGAACAGTACGTTGTTCCGTTGCCTCTTTTACCAAGATGGTTTCTTTTTTCATAGTATAGAAATCAAAAACGGTTTAATAAGGTTTTGCCAGATTTCGGTTTTATTAAAAAAGAATACAAAGAACGGGTTTTTAGCCTGTAAAATGGGTTATTTGCCACGATAATTTATATTTATATCATTTATAATACGTTTTAGGGGGCGTGCTCTTCTGGTCGGCCCATTATTTTACCTTCTCCAAAACGTTGCAGCCATTCGGCCGCTTCTGCTCGGGTGTTACCGGACTTTGACGAAGGATCAGGAGTCAGATTGGGCAGTCCGGCGTCAATCCAGGCGGAATACCAAACGCTTGAAATGGCATGAATTGCTGCTCGCATCCGTTCTTCTACCATCCCTTTCATTCGATTCTGGTAAGCGGCTGCAAACTCGCGGCATTGGGTCCATACTTGCTGTCCTTGCCGAATGTCCGGGCAAAGTTGGCGGTTGCTTGGGAAGTGTTTTCGAAGCATCCACTCAACACCCAGCACACTATCGACCAACTGATAGCTGTCGAGGGTGATTTTCCAGAAAAAAGTGGTTGGATGATCGATGTATTCTGGTTTGCCAACCCAGTAATCGTATTCCTCGTCTGCGAATAGTTCGGGGATGCGGCTTTCCCAGAAGCCATGAATTCCGAGCTGGCCGGTTTTTTGTCCATTGTAGTTGCTGGTGGTATGAAGTGGAACATGTGCATCGCCAATGTAGTGGCCTATATCTGCACAGAGTTGAAGGATTTTTTCGGTGTCCTTTTGGGCGAAGGCGTTCACCAGTCGTTGGTACATCTGTTGGAGGTTCCAGGGCAAGATGCCGTGTTCGGATAATTTTTCCGTAAAAAAAACAGATTGGAGGCTGGGAGGCAATTCCAGGCAATCTTGATTTGCCGCTTTAAAGAGGCTTTCAAGGGGTAGCATTTTGTCTTCTTTATGAAACCTAGGGAGGATTTCCCGAGCATAAAATCCTTTCCAGTTTACTTGTAGGGAGTCCTTGGGGGGGTAAATTAGAAGGGTGTCTCCGGTGGAGGTGATGCCTTTAACTTCCGAGTACTGGAGCAGGGCATCTAACCAACGGGCGGGGGGCATGGTGGAGTTGGAGAGGTACTGATCCAGGTCGATATAGTGTCGGGGGGCTTCCCAGCTGACGGCATATCTCCGCATATCGGGGTCCACAGCATGGTCTGCGAGGTAGTCAATATTTGGTTTAAAAAATACCTGCATTTCTGGTGGCAGGGTGGTTGCGGCCATTCGGTTGATCCGTTTATGGCCAAAAAAGCCCCAATCTGGGCAAGGTGGAGGTAAGGTAATTTTCCAAAAGGAAAGAGAGAAGAGGAGGAGACCTCCAAAAAAGGAAGAGCCTAGGAAAGACATAAATACGGTGGTTGAATGACGGAAAGAAGTAGTTGGCAGGAAAGGGTTGGATTGTTAGCCGGGCTGATCAATTAAATCGACTGACCAAGCTTGTGGACGGTCGTTGAACAGTATTTTGGTTTTTGCCCAGGTATCCTGAAAAAGGTCCGATTGACGATAGCTATTTAGGGCAGCTTCATTTTCCCAAATACTCAAAGTGAACAGGACATTAGGTTGCTTGCAGTCGCGCAGCAGCTCCATGTGATGGCAGCCTGGGAAAGCACGAATATTGGCTTTGCTAGATTCAAAGACATCTTCCAGAAAAGAATTAACCAATTCTGGATGAAAGGACATTTTTACAATACGTTTGATCATATTTTTTTTAGGCTGCGGGTTCGTTCTTCAGAAATACGTTCATACGCTTCATTGATTTGCTGGAATTTTTCTTTGGCGTGCCGGAGTACTTCGGGAGGTGCTCCAGATGCTATTAGTTTATCTGGGTGCCATTGCATGGCCAGTGCCCGGTATTTTTTTTTGATGCTCTCCATGCTTTCGGTGGCGGTTGCACCCAGGAGCGAATAATAAGGGTCAAGGGTGGAATAGGCTGTTTGCCGAGGAGGAGGAACATTAAAAAAACGCATTTTGATGCGTTCGTACTGCATTCTGCTGATCCGAAACAGCTGGGCCGCCTGGACCAGCAGGGCCTCTTCTCTTGGATTTAATCCTCCATCGGCAGCAGCGACCGAGAAGAGCAGGTCCATCATATTATTGATTTGATAGCGCTCTTTTGAAAAGGCTTGATAAAAGGCCCGGGCGTAGCTATCAAATGAATCATCGGACGACTTGGATTGGTTCCAGATTCTGACGGCATCTGCTCTGCCGGCGTCATTGAGTCGGAACTGCTGGCGCATTAACCGCTCCATGTGGTTGAGCTCGTGGCGGTTGATTGGCCCGTCTTCTTTGGCCAATTTAGCGCTCAGGAGCATCACGTGGTAGATAAACCGGCCTTGGTTTTGGCGGTAGGATCGCCAACTGGACTCCGCCTCTTTTTGTTCAGCGGGGGCATCCAATAAATAATGCCCTAGCAGCGATCCTACCACGAAACCGGTGAGCCCGCCAAAGGGCAGACCCATTAAATCTCCGATGAAAATTCCGGCGATACCTGCCCACAATTTACCGCGCAGCTGCATTTCGCAAAGGTAGACGAATTACTGAGCGGCTGCGAAACGGCGTGCGACTTCTTCCCAGTTGACTACATTCCAAAAAGCGCCGATGTAATCCGGGCGACGGTTTTGGTAGTGCAGGTAGTAAGCGTGTTCCCAGACATCCAGCCCTAGGATAGGTGTTCCTTTTTGTTCCGCAATGTCCATCAACGGATTATCCTGATTGGGAGTGGAGCTGATAAACAATTTTCTATCTGTGCCAACGCAGAGCCAAGCCCAGCCGGAACCGAAGCGGGTGGTGCCTGCTTGTGCAAATTTGGTCTTGAATTCGTCAAAAGAGCCAAAGGCAGTATCGATGGCGGCTGCCAATTCACCGGAAGGGGTTCCGCCTCCATTTGGACCCATGATCGACCAAAAGAAGGTGTGGTTCCAGTGACCTCCTCCATTATTGCGAACGGCCATACTGAAGGTGCTGATCTTGGAGAGTATATCTTCCAAGGAAGCATTTTCATGGCCAGATCCTTCCAAGGCGGCGTTTAGGTTGTTGACGTAAGCGGCATGGTGTTTTCCATGGTGAATTTCCATGGTACGCGCATCGATATGGGGTTCGAGTGCCGTAGTTGCATAAGGTAAATCTGATAAGGTAAAAGCCATCTGTGGTATACTTTTTTTTGCAACCGAGCTCCCTTTTCTGAGGATTGGATCAGCAGATATGCCCGGACTCAGTTGCTTTTTTGATGAAAATAGATGAAGAAAAAAGCCCGGAGTACGCTGGTAAAAACCGGAGTACCCCGGGCGTTTAGTAGTGTCGATTTAACAACCTCTATCCCGAAATGTTTAGATCAGGGCCTGCTTAAATGGCGCGGTTGGGATCAAACTGTTCGAGGTAGTCTCCCACGCGGCGGAGGAAGGAGCCTCCCAGGGAACCATCCACGACCCGGTGGTCATAGCTGAGAGAAAGGAACATCATTTGTCGGATTGCAATGACATCTCCATGCTCGGTTTCGAGCACAGCTGGTTTTTTCCGGATCGCTCCTGCGGCCATAATGGCTACTTGTGGCTGGTTGATGATGGGCGTTCCCATAACGTTGCCGAAGGTGCCCACATTGGTCAATGTAAACGTTCCGCCCTGGATTTCCTCTGGTTTGAGCTGGTTTTGGCGAGCTCGGTTAGCCAAATCATTTACTTGTTTGGTGAGGCCAGTTAGGTTTAGGTAATCGGCATTTTTTACCACTGGAACGATCAGGTTGCCACTGGGCAGCGCTGCCGCCATACCGATGTTGATGTCTTTTTTTAAGATAATTCGGGTGCCATCCACGGAAATATTAATCATTGGATAGTCCCGAATTGCTCGTGCTATGGCTTCGATAAAAATGGGAGTGAAGGTGATATTCTCACCGTATTGTTTTTTAAACTGGTCTTTTTCGCGGTTGCGCCAGTTGACAAGGTTGGTTACATCCACTTCAATGAAGGAGGTCACGTGTGGGCTGGTGTGCTTGCTCATCACCATGTGATCCGCTATTAGCTTGCGCATCCGGTCCATTTCCACCACCTCTACGTTCCCACTGATGGAAACTGCAGGGGGTGTTGTGGGGGCAGATACAGGCAAGGGAGGTGCAGGTGCTGCGACCATAGTGGCTGTTGGGGCTGTTTTTCTGGTT
>CANHDG010000035.1 GCA_947459365.1 Saprospirales bacterium | reverse complement strand
TGCTTTTGACGGCCCTTGGGCAAATAGAGGATAAGGAAATCGGGTTTGTTGCTGGTGCGGATGATTATCTGCCCAAGCCCTTCGAGTTTAGAGAGCTATTATTTCGGATCAATGCACTTTCACGCAGAATAACCACCTCTCCACAGCCAGTGCTTGATCTGCTTCGGTACGACCTGTTGGAACTCAATCTAGCTACAAAGGAGCTGTTTGTTTCCGGGAATCGGATTACGCTTACTCCTCGAGAGTATGGGCTGATGGAATATTTTTTGCGCCATCCGGAGCGTGTTATTTCTAAAAAGGAAATCGCAGAGCGCGTTTGGGATATTCATTTTGATACGGGTACAAATGTGGTAGAGGTGTATGTGAATTTTTTAAGAAAAAAGATTGAGAAGCATTTGGGTAAACGCGTATTGCACACTCAATTTGGTAACGGATATATGTTAAGAGGATAACCATGCAAATCAGGACCCGCTTAACACTTCAGTTTATCTTTACGGTGGCGTCCATCCTAGCGCTGGCGCTGGGTTTTGTTTATATCCGGTACAAGCGCTCATTAGAAGAGGAGTTTTATAGGGGGCTTCGGTTTAAGGCCATTATGACGGCCCAAATGGTTTTGAGGCAGGAAGACAAAATAATTTATCCAGAACAGGAAACTCCGGACAGCCTTGCTTTATTGCCGGCAAGTGAAGCAATTGCCATTTACAACAACAAGAAGGAGAAGGTGTTTGCGATGAATCAGGGCCGGAATTTTCTGCCTGAGCAGACCTTCGAGGGGATCCGAAGTTTAGGGGAGTGTCGGATAACATTTGGAGATTTACCAGCCTTGGGAATCAAGCATTACAGTGTTTCCGGCAATGAATATGTGGTGGTGGCGGCTTCCGTTTTTCAGTCGGAAGAGCTTAAGCAACTTAGAAATATCTTGTTACTTAGTTTTTTCATTGCCGTTGCGCTGGTTGCGATTGGTGGATGGTTTTTTGCAGGGCAGGCGCTTGCACCTGTTTCCAGAATTGTGGATCAGGTGGAGCGGATTTTACCATCTAATCTTGGGGTTCTTCTGCAATCACCCACTACGCATGATGAAATAGGCCGGTTGGTTCAAACGTTTAATGGGTTGTTAGACCGTATTTATTTTGCATTTCAGATGCAGAAGCGTTTTGTATCAAATGTGTCGCACGAGTTGAAAAATCCGATTTCCATCATTATAGCCCAGCTAGAGGTATCGCTAGGGAAAAGTAGGACCTCAGAGGAATACCAAGAGACGATGCAGTCTGTTTTGGAGGATAGCAGGCATATGGCAGAGATTACGGATAAGTTGCTGCAAATGGCTAGGGTATATTCGGAGGACTCATCGATTTCTTTCACTGATATTCAGCTCGATACGTTGGTTTTTCAGGTTCGGGAAATGCTGTTGAGAGGTCATCCAGAGTACACCATTGAGGTTGATTTCGCGCTGAATACTTCGGAGGATTCACAGATGGCGGTGCTTGGGAACGAGGCACTCTTGAAATTGGCCATTTCGAATTTGGTGGAAAACGGATGTAAGTTTTCACCAGATAAAGCAGTGTATCTCATCTTAAAACGGGGAGCTGTTGGTGGACTTGAGCTTTTCATTCAAGACAATGGTCCAGGTATACCCGATAAGGATTTGCCACTGGTATTTCAACCGTTTTATCGAGGGGTTCAGCAGGCTAAGGCCCCTGGTTCAGGGATTGGATTATCTTTGGTAGACAGTATTTTGAGGCTGCATCAGACTACAATTGAAATTACTTCTAATCCCAAGGGGGGCACTATTTTTCGATTATGTTTTCCCCAAAAGTAATCCGTTCTTTGGTGTTTTGGGTCATGTTACTGACCGGTTGGGAGTGTTCTGGTCTACGAGGCACTGCCGAGCGATCTGATGAATATGCTAGGACGGTAGCTGTTCATTGGAATCAGATGCTGTTGGAATTGGAGCGTTTTACCCCTGGCTACAAGCCACCTGTAAGCGCAAGAATGTTTGCTTATGTAAATTTGGCAGCTTATGAAACAATAAGCGAGGGTTTTTCCGAGCTGCCATCTATGGAAGCCTATTTCAAGGGGTATCAGCGATCGGCTTGGAGTTATTCAGGCAGTAAGGTTTGTACGGGGGCGGCTTTAAATGCCAGTTATTCAGCTATGGTTCGGTATTTTTTTCCAAAGGCATCAATTGCCTTATTGGAGAAAGCATCCTTTTTAGAAAGACAGCTTGCTGAAGAGGCTAGGTTGGTTTGTGATTCTGCTACGATTTTTCAATCGGAACGGTTAGGACGTGAAATTGCAGACGGGGTTTGGAAGTGGTCAACAACGGATACGATTGGGCACGACGCCTATCTGAGTTGTTTTAATCCAAACTATCAAATTCCGGTTTGTGCCGGGTGTTGGCAGCCTGCGAAGGGCAGGTTTGTTCAACCGATGTTGCCATTTTGGGGAGGAGTTCGGCCATTCTTAATTGGCATTAAAGACCTAGAGCCGAAGCCGCCAGCCGGTTATAGTGAGGTGCCAGGTAGCCCATTCTACAATCAGGCGATGGAGGTATTTACCCTCTCTCATGCAATGTCAAAGAGCAATCAATGGATATCTGAATTTTGGAGTGATGATGTATCTGGTCTTACCATTACTCCCGCTGGACGGTGGATCTCCATTGCCAATCAGGTAATTGAAAAAGAGAAGCCCTCCTCAATCAAAACGATAGTGGTGTATTTGAAAACCTCCCTTGCGTTATCGGACGCTTTGGTAGCGTGTTGGGGCTTGAAGTACCGGTATAATATTGAACGACCTCAGACATACATTAATCGTGTCATTCAGAGTGATTGGCAGCCCTATATAGAGGATCCACCGTTTCCTAGTTATCCTGCCGGCCATGCGATGCTTTCCGCTGCCGCTGCTGTTGTGTTGGAAGATGCATTTGGGAGTTCCTATCAATTAACTGATTACACCCATGATGGACGCCAAGAATATGCTGGCATGCCTAGGACATTTCATTCCTTCACTGAAATGGCACACGAGAATGCTCTATCAAGGCTTTGGGCAGGCGTTCATTTTAGAATGGACTGTGACGAGGGCGCTAGATTGGGTAGCATTATTGGCCATAAGATTGCCGAACTTCCTATTGAAAACCGCTAGTATTTGAGCTTTTTTTGTCATTTAGTGGTTGATTTAATAAATTCCTATCCTGAATGGGGGTGTTTTAACTCCTTAAAATGCCCTTAAAATCATCTTTGACTATTTCTTAGTTTGATGGGTGCTTCTACTTTTGTTCTGCCGCAGTAAAACTATCACCTATTAATTAATCGCTTTAAAGGATGTTTAAAGGTTATTCTTCATTAATTATTGTTCTACTTTTTTTGCTACCACCTCGATTGGAGGGGCAAACCCCTACCGATGGGTTGATGATGGCACGTCGTGATTTATGCACGGTTGTACAGTTCAATCATACTCAGTGGGATCAGTATTGGGAGGGCGATCGTCTTCGAAGCAATGCTAATTTTGGGACCATTTACCAGCGTCAGTTGCAAGCGATGAGTGCTTTCGGAATTTCCGATAGGCTCAATGCACTCATTTCATTGCCTTGGGTTCAAACGGGCGCAACCAACACCTATTTAAATGGGCAAAGAGGCATTCAGGATCTTTCTGTTTGGCTGAAATGGAGGCTGCTGAATCGGTCCATCCTTGGCGGCTCTCTTCAATTGTTTACGACGGGAGGTCTTTCCAGCCCAGTTACCGACTATGTTGCGGATTACATGCCCCTCAATATTGGGATGCAAAGCCGCACGAGCTCATTGCGCCTGATTGCTCATTACCAGTTACCAATTGGTATATATTCGACTGCACAAGCGGGTCATACTTGGCGCTCTAACGTGGAAATTGATCGAAATGCCTTCATTTTTTTCGATAAATTGTACTACACCAATAACGTTCCAGTTCCCAACTTGGCGGATGCGACGCTTCGCTTAGGTCTGTTAAAGTCAAGGTTTCAAGTCGAGGGTTGGCTTGAGGGGAGTACCGGTCTGTCAGGAGATGACATGCGTTATAATGAGGCCCCGTTCTTGACTAATAAAATGCAAGCTATAACGTATGGTTTTTGGGGGCGGTACTGGATTGGGAAATTAGCTGTATCTGCTAATTATGGTCAGGTACTAAGTGGCCGAAACGTGGGTAAGGCGACTTCATTTGGTGCTGGCATATTCTATTTAGTTCACTTAGAAAAAAAAGAAGAAAAAAATGAGAAATCTCTTTACAAATAAATTGTTGATTTTGTCGTTAGCACTGGTATTCGTTCAGTGCAATAAAACTCCAGAGCTAGAAGTTCGGGCTCCTTATGCGGAATTGACGTTGGATCCTGATGGGGGACAATGGAAAACGTACTTGGAATATCAACCAGAACTTTTGCAGGTGCCTGCCCCAGCAGGACTGACTTCGGTGGATTACTTTGAGGAGCTGCAATCCTTAAAGTCGGTACTTGCGACGGTCACGGAAGAGCAGCGTCAGGCTGCCCTCTATTGGGGCGGTAATGGGGTGTTGAGGTGGCATGAGATTGCCCGCGAGATCGCTGCTGACTATAATGTTCCACCTAATAACAAGGAGGACGGCACATATCCAGCACCAGATCCAATGAATCCGACGGTATATCCGCGATTTCCATTTGCGAATCCACCCTATGCAGCCAGGGCATTTGCCTTGCTTGCGGTGGCGCAATACGATGCTTTAGTAGCCGTTTGGAAAGCTAAGTACGAGCACAATCGGCTAAGCCCCTCCAGTTATGATAAAAATATTGTATCTTTATTACCCTTTAATTCTCTACCTTCCTATCCTTCGGAGGATGCTGCGGTCGCCGTGGCATCCAGGGAATTGATGAAATTTTTATTTCCTGGAGAGGTACAGTATTTGGAAGGGCGTGCGTCTGAGCACATTGATAGCCGTTTATGGGCTGGTGCGAACGTTCAAAGTGATTTGGATGCGGGTGCTGCAATTGGTTTGGCAGTCGCCCAAAAGGTGATTGCTTATGCGAAGACGGATAACATGTCTAAGGCGAACAACCAATCTCTCTACCCAACTTTAATTGCGGATGCTAATAGTCGAGGGTTTCAGGCGACTTGGACGAGCCGTGATAATCCAGCTCGACCACCTATGTTGCCCTTTTATGGTGGGGTGAAAACATGGAATTTTGGCGAGGCGGAGAAGGTAGCGATTCGTCCTCCAGCTCCACCTCTCCCGGGCACTCCAGGTTTTGAGGCTGATTTACAAGAGGTTTTAGATTTATCGAAAAATCGGAGCCGGGAGCAGTTAAGAATTGCCTCTTTTTGGGCTGATGGACCTGGAACGTATACGCCTCCTGGGCACTGGAATCGTAGGGCTGCAGATTTGATTCATCGGTATGAGCTCAATGAAATTAGGTCTGCTAGAACTATGGCATTGGTCAGCACTGCTCTTCAGGATGCTGGCATATCCTGTTGGGATACTAAATATTATTACCTGACACAGCGTCCATCAGAAGTGGATCCGGCGGTTAAGACCTGCACAGGGATTCCTAACTTCCCAGGGTATACCTCTGGACATTCTACTTTTTCAGGTGCTGCCGCAGAGGTTTTGGCTTATTTATTTCCGAATGATGCCGAAGCTTTACAACAATTTGCCAAGGAGGCATCTGATTCCCGTATTTTTGGATGTATTCACTTTCGGGTGGATTGTGAGCAAGGATTGGAAGCAGGCAAGCGTGTAGGACAATACGCTGTTTTGAGAGCAAAAAATGACGGTGCAGAGTAAAATTGCATACTAACGAAACAGGATATTCTTACTTTTAGGCCTTATAAGTAGAACAGGTCAATGGAAGAATACTTGTTGAATATGAATCGCCGCACCTTTTTACACCGTTCTGCGGTGGGGATTGGTAGTTTGGCCTTGGGCAGTCTGCTTGCTCGTTGTGGTACAACCCCCAATGAGCAAGCAGAAAATGCCCTTTCTATGTTACCACATTTTGCACCCAAAGCCAAAAGGGTTATTTACCTTTTTCAGAGTGGGGCACCGTCGCAGTTAGAATTATTTGACTGGAAGCCCAAGCTTCGCGAGATGAATGGGTCTGATTTGCCCGAATCGATCCGTAATGGGCAGCGGTTAACGGGTATGACGGCCAATCAGAAGCGATTTCCTTTAGCAGGGGCTCAAGTAGATTTTCAGCAACATGGACAAAGTGGGGCTTGGTTAAGTAATTTGTTGCCAGAAACAGCCAAAGTAGTAGACGATTTGTGCATCATTAAGTCAATGTACACAGAGGCGATCAACCATGACCCTGCGGTTACCTTTTTTCAAACAGGGAACCAGCAGCCCGGTCGTCCCGGTATGGGTACTTGGCTTAGTTATGGCTTGGGCAGTGAGAACGCCAATTTACCTTCTTACATCGTTTTGCTGTCAAGAGGAAAGGGTAACATTCAGCCACTGGCGTCTCGGTTATGGGGAAGTGCTTTTTTGCCCAGTGTACACCAGGGGGTACAATTTAGAATGGGTACGGATCCTGTCTTGTATTTGAAGGATCCCGAAGGAATGGCTCCGCAAAGTCGTAGAAATATGTTGGACCAATTGGCAGCGCTCAACCAGCTTCAGGCGAAGGAATTTGGGGATCCAGAGATTCAAACTAGGATTGCACAGTATGAGATGGCGTATAGGATGCAGACCTCTGTGCCGGATTTGCTGGATTTATCATCAGAGCCGGATGATACCTTCCGGCTGTATGGGGCGGACGCAATGATCCCTGGGACTTTTGCCGCTAATTGCCTAATGGCTCGGCGATTATCAGAGCGAGGGGTTCGTTTTATGCAGCTGTATCACATGGGTTGGGATGCGCATTACGATTTATTGGGAATGACCAGCAGGCTGGCCAAAGATGTTGATCAGGCGAGTGCTGCCTTAGTAACAGACTTGAAACAGCGTGGGTTGCTTGATGAAACGTTGGTTATTTGGGGCGGAGAATTTGGGCGAACCAATTATAGTCAGGGTTTGGATATGAGTTTTGGCAGGGATCACCATCCGCGTTGTTTTACCATTTGGATGGCGGGAGGTGGTGTCAAGCCAGGCATAGTGTATGGTGAAACGGATGAGCTGGGCTATAACATTACTGAAAACCCAGTTCATGTTCATGACTTTCAAGCCACGCTTCTTCATTTGATGGGAATTGATCACGAACGATTTACATTTACCTATCAAGGACGCCGATTTAGGTTGACGGACGTTGCGGGGCAAGTAGTCAATGGTGTTTTGGCCTGATTTGTATCAGTAGTAATGCTGTTTCAAGTCAGCTAATAGAAGTTAAGGTTTTCAGAGCTTTGCACCAAACTAATTATCATGCGACTAACACTTATATTAATTTTCGTTTCATCCTCTTTGTATTCGATGGAATTGGATTCGGTTCCTTCTGTTTCGTCTGCTTCATCTGTTGGTCTTGGTCGGCAGTATCAGGAGGAGGATAGCCCTCATTCCTCTCGGTATTTTTTTGGCCCGACTGGATATAATCTTGCTCAGGGAGAGGGTTACTATCAAAATACTTGGTTGCTGATTAATCAGGTTTCTTATGGTTTTTCAGATAATTTTTCGATGGGGGTTGGGGTGGTTCCCTTATTTTTATTTGGTGTATCAGCTTCCCCGGTTTGGGTAACGCCTAAATTGAGTATTCCGTTGGAGGGAGATCGGGGAGCATTGGGTGTGGGAGGATTGATGGGTACTGTTTTTGGACAGCAGAATACGGGTTTTGGAATTTTATATGGAATTGGGACGGTAGGAAGCCGCGATGCGAACGCTACTTTAGGGCTTGGTTACGGTTATGCTGGGGGAAGTTGGGGCAGGCGGCCTGCCATCAGTTTGAGCGGGTTGTACAGGACGAGTGATCGGTGGGCCATTCAGACGGAGAACTACTATCTACAATCGGGTGATGAGGTTGTTTTTATCATGAGTATCGGGGGCCGGTGGATGGGCCCAAGTATTGCGATTGACTTCGGCTTGGTTCGCCCTGCATTTGGAGGTGATTCTGGGAATTACATTGGATTGCCGTGGCTAAGTATTACGGCGCCTTTCGGAATGACGAAGTAGTTGTGTTACCTTTGTGTTGTTATGCATCACAACCCACTTCAAGAGCGTATTTTTGCTTATTGCACCGAGCATACTTCACCTGTTCAGTCTGTGCTCAATGAATTGGAGCGCGCCTCTCATTTGAAGACGTTAAGTCCCCAGATGGTTTCAGGTCCGTACCAAGGCATGTTGTTGCAATTTATCAGTCAGATGATTCGGCCCCATCGAGTATTGGAGATTGGATCTTTCACTGGTTATTCGGCAATTTGCCTGGCACAAGGGTTGACAGAAGGTGGGGAGGTCCACACGATAGAAGTAAATGATGAGCTGGCTTATTTAATTCGGGAGCACCTAGAAAAGGCGGGCTTAGTGGATCGGGTTAAGTTGTTGATAGGAGATGCCGGTTTGATACTCCCCACTCTAACGGATGTATACGACTTGGTCTTTATGGATGCGGGGAAGTTGGACTATGCGCTGCATTACGAGCTTGCTTTAGGCAAAGTCCGTTCAGGAGGATTTATTATAGCGGATAATGTATTGTGGGACAGTAAGGTAGTCACTTCGGATCAAGAAGCGACCACGGTTGCTCTTCGGCAATTTAACGACACAGTTCTGAGTGATGAGCGGGTAGAGAACTTGTTATTGCCTTTGCGAGACGGTCTGATGTTGATTCGCAAACGATAGCCGTGTTTGATTTCTGAATTAGGGGATGCACCCTAGGGTGCTAGCCGACCTATTTTCCATTCGTGGTTGATCATCTGGTAGAATATTCGGTCGTGGAGTCGGCTTTCTCTTCCCTGCCAAAATTCGAAATAGTCAGGTTTTAGTCGATACCCACCCCAGTTTTCTGGCAATGGTAAGTTTGCCGCCTCTGCATATTGTTCACTGATTTGGCTTTGGCGTTCTTCTAGGATGGAGCGGTTGGCGATGGGTTGGCTTTGTGGGCTCGCCCAGGCACCGATTTGGCTTTCTTTGGGTCTGGAAATAAAATATGCCAATGACTCTGAGCGGTCAATTTTTTCGATAGATCCTTCAATTCTAATTTGCCGCTCCAATTCCAGCCAGCAAAACAGGATAGTTCCGAATGGATTTGCTTCAATTTCTTCTCCTTTTCTGCTTTCATAGTTGGTGAAAAACACAAATCCATTTTCATCAAAACCCTTTAGGAGGACGGTTCGGGCGGATGGTCTACCTGATTCGGCTACGGTTGCGATGGTCATTGCGTTGGGTTCGGGCAGTTCTGATTGCAGGGCTTCGTGAAACCATTTAGCGAATTGGTCGAAGGGAATTGGAGTTACATCGGTTTCATTCAAGGTTTCACGCGAATAGGATTTGCGGAGAGCGGCAATATGTTTCATAGAATAGTATCTTTGCGTCAAATTTATAACAATGATTCAACGCATTCAATCAATTTATTTACTGTTGGCGGCTGTTTTTTTTTCCACCGCTTTTTTTCTTCCGTATTTGGCAATGGAGATGCCTGGAGTTGAGGTGGCACAGCCTGTTTTGGCGGATGGTCAATTAAATTATTCAGACAATGTGGGCCTGTTTGGGTTAACGGTTTTGGGAGCAATTTTGTCGGTCGCCTCCATATTTTTGTATGGTAATCGGTCGTTACAATCAAAACTTTGTGCCTTAATAACATTGATTGCGGCATTGATGTTCATTTTGGCAGCGATTGCTGGGCAGACTTTGCGTAGCAATTTGCCGGAAGGCGAAGTGATCCCGTTTGGTTTGGGTTGGATTGCCCCGATTGGAGCGATTTTATTTTCCAGGTTGGCTGCAAATGCGATTCGGAAAGATGAGCAGCTGGTCCGGTCGATGGATCGGTTACGTTAGTTGGCAATCGTGTTCCTTGCTCCTTCCTGACTAGTGAACCATTTTTTCAGAATCTGTTCGCCTATTTTTCGTTGAGGGGTATAGTCTCTTTCAGGATATCCTTCGTGACCCTCCCCGTTTGGGAACCATTTCCAGAGAAATCCTCCAGCCCACCAGGGTTCTGGTTGGAATACTTGGTGTAAGGCATCTAAGCAGTTTGCTTGGGCTTTCTCGTTAATTTTTCTTGACTGAATCCCTTGTTCTAGTTCCCAATTGCGCCATCCGCAGGAGTCTACGCTTAAGTAGCCGTATTCTGTGAAGAGGATAGGCCGTTGTTGAGAGAGGCTGAATTGTTGGAGCCGGTCTCGAATTGGAAGCCACGCTTGGGCCAGTGATTTTGTATCTGGCGTAGGAGCTGAGACCAGTGGGAAATAGCCTCCCATCCCAATAAAATCCAAGTGTTTCCAGAATGGGACCCTCTCCCAGTCATCCCAATTAGCTGAGTAAACCAGTTTGCCTGGATAGATTGATTTTATTTTTTGAATAAGTTGTATCCAGAAGGACGTTCGTTTTTGGATGGCCAGATTAAATTCTGTTCCAACACAGAACAGCTCTACTTGATGGGTGGCGGCTAGTTGGGCGAAATGGAGAATATAGTTGGTATAGCCTTTTTCCCATGTTTCCCATTCTTTTTCGGAGGGGAAGTCTAGGTTTCCAGTCCAATTTCCAGGGATATAAATTTGGGGTTTTAGCATTACTTTGATTCCAGCCTCGTGTGCCAGTCGGATGGTGGTGCTGGTGCCTTCTGTGGTTTCTCCCCACCATTTCCAAGATTGATCTGCAAAAACTACGGTTGCTTGATTGGGCGGGGTAAATCCGTAAGGCACTACTGCGATCCAGCCTGCGGCAACATCGCGAACGGGCGGCATAGGATTAGCGGGGAAGGGGTTAGGGGGAGCCACCAGTGTCAATCCGTTTATTTTAGGTTGGGCTGGGTAAGGGGCTGTCTGGGCTGTTGCTTCCGAGGTAGAGGGAGCGGGGGGATAGTGGCAGCTGATACAGCAGCAGCAGGTAAGCAGTGTGGATAGTGGCGTCCACCAGTTATTCATACGGAAGAGCAGTTAAGAAGAGGAGAAAAAAAACGGGAAAGTAGGAAAAAAAAGGAATTTTACTACCTTTGTAGCTATTGAAGGCATTTTTTAAGTAAATTTTAACAATCTCACTAACCGATAATTGTTGTTTAAAGGCCGCTTTCTTGGTCGTTGCGCCTTTTATTTACTTTTTAATCCACTAATCAAAACAGCCCTCCACCCTCTCACGTTTGAAAGGGTTGGAGGGCCCCCGCCTTCGGTTGTATTTTTATCGAACCAGATTTATCCTAGTTCAATTATTTTTTATTTTTTCAGGTCTAAGCCAAAACGTCCGAACAGGACACAACTTTCGTCTGATGATGCAAAGTAAACGAGTTTTTTTCAAAAACGGTATAGAAGACTTAATGCTAACGCAATTAAAGCAATATTTTTCAAATTAAATTATTAACTATTTGGCTTTTTTTTAATTATTTTTTCAATAAAATTTCATTTTTATTGAAAAAAAGATAGTTGATTTGCTTTTAATTTTGAAAAATATGTAAATTTTGTAAAATTGCTCTTTTTAATAAAAAAAAGGTGTTAAAATAAAAAGGAAAGGTCGTTTTTTCAAGAAAACGGTAAATGGGTTGGGTTGTCAGGGATTGTAATTTGTATTGCGCATTTGAAATGTTGAAGAGGACATTCTTTTTTGCCGTGCAGTCCACAAGGTCGGCAGTCCAGGTGAAGGTTAGATTCCCAGATGGTGGAGTGGTCTGAGAGTGGGGTAAAACCAAAGGAAGGGAGGGTAGAGCAGAATACAGCGGTGACGGGGGCGTTAACGGCAGATGCCAAGTGCATTGGGGAGGAATCATTCACAAAGTTCATTTGTGCTTTTTTCATGAGTGCTGCGGAGGTGAGTAGGTTAATTTTGCCCGCGAGGTTATAAATATGGGGATGAGACGCTTGGTTTTGTATGCTTTCACAGGCATTGAGGTCATCCGGGCCACCGAGTAGATAAATATGGAATGTGTTGGGTATTTTTTGAATGAGCTGCAACCATTTTTCAGCGGGCCATTGTTTGGTATGCCAGACGGATGTTGGTGCGATACAGACATAAGGGCGTTCTCCAAGGGCTTGTGCTTTTTGTTGTTCTACGCTGCTGGGGTATAGAGCCGGTTTTTCAGCCGATAAATCAGTGAGGTGGTTGATTAGGTCTAAATTTCGATCTACTTCGTGAAAATATGGGAAGCCAAAACGGGAGTTTCCGCTACCAATATGGTGTTGGATGGACCTACTAAAAAGGAAAGAGAAAGGATTTTTTTGGAAGCCAACGGTTTGTTTGGCACCGGAGAGGACTGTTAAAAGTCCAGAGCTAGCGAAGCGCTGGCAGTTAATAATGACATCGTATTTTTCACTGCGGATTTGACGGAGCAGCTGCATCCAGTTTTTAATTTTTCCATTTTTTTTGTCCCAAACCCAATATTTTTGAAGGTGCGGGTGATTGGCTAATAGCGATTCGTTCCCTTTTCGCAGGAGAAAATCGATCTCTGCTGAAGGGTAAAAACGGTGTAGTTTTTCAATCAGTGGGGTTGCTAGAATTACGTCACCGATAAAGGCGGTTTGGATGATGAGCAGCTTCATTGTTCAAAGGTCGGATTAGAATCGAAATCTTTATTTTTTTTTGATAAAATATAGAGAAAGGTGGAAAAAAAGCAGGGCTCGTTTTATATTTGCGCCCTATTTTTTGGATTCCCAATTGCGGGGATGGCGGAATTGGTAGACGCACACGTTTCAGAGGCGTGCGCCGCAAGGCATGTGAGTTCGACTCTCATTCCCCGCACTAAGAGAGGTCAGCCGTTTGGTTGGCCTCTTTTTTTGTGTTTAGTTGGGCAGGGATATTTTTCCCATAGAGACAGGGCGTATTCCGGGCGGGTAATTTAGGTGTTGGGCAGCGATGGTTTCATTCGCTAGTAAGGCGAATAAAACGGCCTCTTTCGCGTCCGCGGAGATTCCCAAGGCATCTGTTTTATGAATTGAATTGTTAGGCAAGGCATTTTGAAGCATTTCCATAAGTGTCAGGTTATGTGCTCCTCCCCCACTGATGTAAATGGGTGTTGGTTGCTTTTGGGTGGTCTGTTGGATGGCTTCAGCGATGCTTTGTGCGGTCAAAGCGGTCAGGGTAGCCAATAAGTTGTAGGGATTCTGGCTGGCTTGTCCCTTAGGGAGTAATTCTTTGAGTTGATTGACCCATTGAACATTAAATAGTTCAGGGCCGGTTGATTTAGGAAATTCTTCGGCAAAAAAGGGTTCAGATTTAAGTTTTTCAAGCAAATAGGAATCTATGACTCCTGCTTTAGCGAGGTATCCATTTTTATCAAAGGGCACCTTGAAGAGTAGTTGAGCGAAGGCATCGATCAGGGTATTACCTGGGCCGGTATCGGTAGCGAATGCGTCGGGCTGCTGGTGGAGTGCTGGTAGCCAAGAGAAGTTGGCAATTCCTCCAATATTCAACAGGATACGGTTTTCGAGGAGATTTCCAAACAAAAGGTAGTCTCCATAGAGTGCGAGTGGAGCCCCTTCTCCTCCGGCGGCCAGGTGTTTTTGTCTAAAGTCGCTAAGGGTGATTATACCAGTTCGGTGAGCTAGGTGGTCGCCATCTCCTATTTGGAGGGTGGCATTAGGCCTATTGGGGAGTTGGTGTAGGCGAGCGGGTGCGTGAAAAACGGTTTGTCCGTGGCTAGCGATCAAGTCGATTTGGTGCCTGGTTAGGTTCCATTTATTCAGGCAATTTTGTACAATAGAGGCATGGTGGGTGGCTACTTCTTCGTTTAGCAAGGTTAAGTGTTGGAAGTCAACCTGTGGTTGGGCGAATACCTCTTTAATTTTATTTTTGAAGGATTGTTCGTAGGCTTCTGTGTGGAAGGCGTGTACGGTAACTTTAGATTGGGGGCCACTTCCTTGAATTTCGCACCAGGCGACATCTAGGCCATCCAGAGAGGTTCCAGACATTAGACCGATGATCTGTCGGCTTTCTTTTTGGGCAATTTGGGCTAGTTTTAGGATATCCTTTTGCATAGTGGATACAAAAGTGCGTCACAAATCGGATATTTGCTTTATGATTAACTTAATTTCGGATACTGTTACCCGGCCGACGCCGGAGATGTTGCAATTTATGTTTCGCGCGGAGGTAGGCGATGACGTTTTTGGGGAAGACCCAACGGTCCGTGCTTTGGAAGAGAAATGTGCCGCTTTGTTTGGGCAGGAGGCTGGATTGTTTTGTCCCAGTGGGACGATGACCAACCAGATTGCTTTAAAAGTGCATACCAGGCCATTAGACGAAGTGATTTGTGATGAGATGAGTCATATTTATCAGTATGAAGTTGCTGGTTATGCTTTTCACAGTGGAATTGGGGTGAATTTACTTCGAGGGCCGCATGGTATACTGACTGCTGATTTGGTAGAAGCAGCTATCAAGCCGAGGCAGGATTGGTTGCCGGTGAGTCGATTAGTGGTATTGGAGAATACTTGTAATAAAGGAGGGGGGAGTATTTATTCGATGGAAGCCATACGGGAAATCCGGGAAGTATGTGAGCGGAACGGACTTGCTTTGCACTTAGATGGGGCTCGTATTTTTAATGCGTTAGTGGAGACGGGTGAATCGGCCAGCACGATGGGTGCCCTCTTCGACAGTATTTCCATTTGTTTGTCGAAGGGACTTGGGGCTCCTGTGGGTTCTGTATTGGTTGGGAATCGCTCATTTATTTCGGAGGCAAGAAGGGTTCGGAAGGCCATGGGGGGCGGAATGCGGCAGGCGGGTTACCTTGCGGCAGCTGGGATCTATGCGCTGGACCACCATGTGGATCGACTGAGGGAGGATCATCTTCACGCGCGGATGCTAGCTGGATTTTTGGCGGGGCTGCCCTGGGTGAAAGAGATTCGACCGGTGGAGACCAATATTGTGATAGTTGATCTTTCATCGCCCTTTACGGCGGCACAGCTGTTGCATTATTTGGCTGACAATGGGATAAAAGCCTCTGCTTTTGGGCCCAGTACAGTACGGTTCGTTACCCATTTGGAGGTGAATGGGGCTGATATAGTGGAGGTTGGTAAGTGGTTGGGAGGCTTTGGTAGATAAGTTATGCCGAAATTTTTTCGCAAAAAAAAGCAGGCTCAGGAACTTTACAGGATACCATTTCGTTTACCCCAAATCAGTGAAAAATTTCCTTTTCACTGTAAAACGATAACAAGTCTGTATGACCAACTTAAACACCACAACAGGAGAGATGAGTACAGAGCAAAAGAACCAACTATTTGAGGAGGAATTTCTTCCATTGTTGGATTCTGTGTACACTTTTGCTTTGTCTCAACTGACTAAAAGAGATGCGACAGCGGCGGAGGACTTGGTACAGGAAACGTATTTGAAAGCATGGCGTTCGTTGAGCAGTTATACTCGGGGGTCTAATGCCCGGGCGTGGTTGTTCACCATCTGCAAGAATCTGTTCATCAACCGTTATCGGACTGCGAAGAAGAAATCTGCCGCAACGTTTGCTTTTGAGGTTGCCGTGAAGACGTATGTGGATGAGGAAGAAACGGAGACCAGCTTTCATGGGTTGGGAGAAGAGCTCAAGGACCAGTATTTTGGAGATGAGGTTACTCGAGCGCTCAACCAACTTTCACCGGAGTACAAGCAAGTATTGTTATTGGATCTGGAGGATTTTAAGTACGATGAAATATCGGACTTGCTTGGGATTCCGATTGGTACGGTTCGCTCCAGGTTGCATCGTGCCAGGGGGCTGATGGCCAGCCAACTTCGTCAGTATGCTCTTACACAGGGAGTAGGAAAAGAGGACCGCTCTTCTTTTCAACAAAGAGAAACGGCGACCATTCCAGAGGGGACTCAGGAAACGGTCGCCGTTCCTGTTTCTATTCCTAACTAAGAGGACTGCTATTTTGGGTAGTATTTATTTTACATATACTTGAATTATATTCATTAACCTTAAAGGATTTACATTCAAGGGGACTTGGTTGTCTGGTTTGTAAATCCTTTTTTCTTCATTAAAAAACGTATCGGACATGAAAAATGCGGTAAAGGGTGTCGCTAGTCAGGAGCAGGCACACAAGACAAACGAAGACACATTTCCTTCCAATCCATCGCAGGGAAACTTAGACGAATATGCCTCTGTGCTATTTGAGCCCTGTATAGACTATTCCACGTTAACCTCGGAGGAAGATGATTTCAGAAGGTTACTTCGTTCTTCCTATCAGCCCACCAAAGCACCAGCGGATCTTTTACAACGAATCAAGCAGAATTTACGTCAGTTAGACAATGAATAATTAATCTTTCTTTTATTGATTCTTCCATCCGAATTTTAGTGCTCCCAAAGGGATATATGCTATCTTTGTACCATGGGTTACATAGCAGAAGATACCACTGGGGAGTTTACGGCCCAAATTACCCGCTTGTTGCGAGACGAGTCTACCGATAATATTCCGCTCCTTCTCGAGATTGTAGAGGGGGGGGGTGTAAATCGTCGTATCATAGGGTATTTGTTTGGTATCGCTGTGTTTTATGCCAAGAAACCAGTTGCAGATCAAGCGTTGTCCATTTTACGTCAGTATGCTGGTCCGGAGACGGTGAAGCAAGCAGAAAAGTTAAGAGAGGGGGCCACCTATCATTACAACGAGAGTGAGTATTTGGGGAAGTACCAGAACCCGGAGTTTGATATTTTTGATTTTATATTGGCGAATAAGATGTGCTTGTGGCACCGTGCGAGTGTTGGGCGCAGTGCTTATTTCGAGGTTTCGCATCGGACCCTTCACTTGGCGAACTATCCGGAGAGAAGTGTATCGGCATCGATTGCGACTTTGGATTTTATTCGATATATTACGTTGCCGGCGCATAAGAATTTTGATTTAGTGGCTGCGATGGAGCACCTGCAGCATTTGCCCTTAGAGAGTGTTCATTTAGAGAATATTCGGCTTGACACGTTTCCTACTTTATTATTCGGTTTGTCACGTCTTCGTACCTTAACGATCAAGAAAGGTACCTATCGACCTAGAAGTCCTATGCAGGTCTTTGCAGAGCATTCACCACTTGGAAGTTCCACGTTGGAGAAACTGAGTATTGATGGGTATCCTATTTCGGGGGAGCAGTTTTTGGGTCCTTTTCCATCCTTAAAGGAGGTGGAGATTACCCGTTGCTCTTTGGAGCGAATTGATTTTTTGAAGGATTCTCTACAATTAACACACCTGATTCTTCGCGGTAATCATTTGACTTATCTTCCTGATTTATTGGGGCGGTGTACCCGATTAAAGTGGCTGGATGCCAGTAATAATCCCTTTAAGAAGATTGAGTTGGATTTACGGGAGCTTCATGAATTGGTACATCTTGAGATTAGTTTAAACAGATAAGTGGCATTACCTGGGTGGTGCTGCTTGAATACTACTATAATAATCATCATCGAAAAGGAACAAAATGCGTTTTTATTTACCCCTCCTTGTTTTTCTTGTTGCCTGTCAACAAGAACCGCCTGTTGAGCCCTCGCCTATGCCTCGATTGTATTTTAGGGGTATATCCATGACTGATCATAATGGGTTGTCTTTAAATGAAGAAGACAGCACAGATTGGAGGGTGGATGATACCTGGTTGGAGCAAGAATTGGGATTATTCCCCCCTCCCAATTCCTACTCTATGTGTCTTCATGATGGTCTCATACGGGTTTACCCGGCGTTTCCTAATCCGGTGGAAAATGTTTTGGGGCTTTATTTTGTTAGTAAGGCGAATTTGAAGTGGACGTTTAATTTGGTGGATGAGCAACTGGTATCTAGGCAGCTTCTAGTTCATACGGCTGTTGAGGGGGTCAACTCCATTCAGTTGGACGTGAGTTCCATCGTAGAGAAGGATACCTTTAGATTATATTATGAGGCTTTGGATCAGGGCTGCGTCTATCGCGGGCACGGTGATTTATTATTTCAATAGGTTGTTGGAAGCTGTTTAGCGGTTTGGAAGCTGTTGGCAAGTGGGTTAATATGGGCCTGTTGTTGTGCAGATTTTGCCTTATTTTTGTGCACTTTTGTTCATGAGGAGGTATATAATACAGCGAGTTATACTTGCCATTCCGACGTTGTTGTTGATTTCGGTCGTAGTATTCTGGCTTGGTCAGCGTGCTGCGGTAGATCCTCTTTCTATGCGGGGTGCGGTTGCGTATACTGCACCCTCTATGGATCCTTTGTTGGAGGCGGATCATTACCGTCGACAGGCCCAGTCTTTTCACCTTGATAAGCCTTTGTTTTATTTGTCTGTGTTGCCGGACTGTTATCCGGACAGCTTGCATCTTATTTTCCCATATCATCGTAGGGAGCGGATGGCGCATTTTGCGCGTTCATGTGGGGATTGGGAGCCAGTAGTAGCGTATGATCGCGAATTATCGAAGTTGGTTCGGCAGCTAGAGTTGGTATTTGACACGCTTGAACGTTCTGCGGGTTTCAACGGTGCGCTTTCTGATTTATTGAATGCCGACGATCAACGGACGGCTTTGGAGCGGTTGGATAGTTTGACAAGGATTGTTCGAGTGCAGGAGGTTGAGGAGCGAATGGATACATTGAGGTTGTGTTTAGGGGCTTTGACTCCGGTATCTGGATGGGGTTGGCCCAAGGTATATTGGTATGGTTTAGACAATCAGTACCATCATTGGTTGACAGGTAAGTTTGCGAAGGAGCGGGGATCTTCTTGGGATCGTATACGGTATTCTTTACGGGTGACGTTATTGGTAAATGGGCTTGCAATTGTATTTGCCCTTCTTGCTGGGATTTCATTGGGGGTTTGGATGACGAGTCTGCGAGTAAGGTGGCTAGATCGTTTAAGCCGAGTTGTTTTGGTGTCGAGTTATGTTATTCCGATCATAGTAATAGCATGTGTGTTGCGTTATCTTTTTGCTACGCCGGGGCATGGATTATATTTGTCAACTATTGGAGGGGTAGGCACCAGTTTATATGATCCAGCGCAGCAGTCTTTTTTTGAATGGGCGGGATTAAATTGGGGTAGGTTAATTTTACCGCTTGTCACGCTTTGGCTACATTATACGGCATTGATTGCGTTACAGATGAGGGCGGGGTTATTGGGCGTTATGGGAGCGGAATACATCCGGACGGCTCGTGCGAGGGGGTTGTCTTCTTGGCGGATTCGATGGGTGCATGCGGTTCCAAATGCACTTTTTCCCATTATTTCCATTATGGGAGGTTTATTGCCGGGAGCGGTGAGTGGATCGATTATTACTGAATTGATTTTCAATATTAATGGGTTAGGGCATGCAACCGTAGATGCTGTTTTGACCGGAGATTACCCTGTAATGATGAGCATAGTATTATTGACTTCGGTGCTTACCATTACAGGGAACCTTCTGGTGGACATTCTGTATGCCTGGTTGGATCCGAGGGTTCGTTTGGGAGTTTCGAGTTAGAAAAGTCCGGAGATACTTCCATTCTCATCGATATCCATGTGGAGCGAGGCTGGTTCTTCTGGAAGGCCTGGCATACGCATCATATCTCCTGTGATGGGGACTACGAATCCAGCTCCTGCAGCGATTTCGATTTCTCTGACGGTGATCCGGAACCCTGTGGGGCGTCCTATCAGGTCTGGGTTATCTGAAAACGATTTCTGAGTTTTAGCCATACAGATGGCTGCCCCATCCAGTCCTAGTTTCGTAATTTTTTTGAGGTCTGCCTTGGCTTTTGCGGTGAACTCCACCCCATCTGCTCCGTACACTTTTTGCGCAATAGTTTCGATTTTTTCTTGGATAGGGGAGCTCCAATTGTAGAGTGGGCGAAAGGTATTGCTGTTATTTTCAACTGTTTCTACGACAGTGCGCGCGAGGTTTTCGGCTCCTGATCCGCCTTTAGCCCATACTTCTGCGACGACTGCTTTGGAGCCAAGTTCGCTGCAGCGATCGAGGATGATGGAGAGTTCTTCATCG
>CANHDG010000034.1 GCA_947459365.1 Saprospirales bacterium | reverse complement strand
TGTAGGAAGTAGAAGCTAGAAGTGTTATTTTTCCATACATTTTCACCTGTGATACGCCCGAAGCTTTGCTCCCAGAAATAGAAGTAAAGACCTGAAACCCCCTCTTTCCCATTTACCACTTTCTCTGGGTGTAAATCAAATTGGTGGTAAAGCCCGATACACATAGGAGTGAGGGTCAATGCAATGACTAGTGGAATTAGAAGCCATTCCCACCTAAAAACGTCTCGCCAATTATTGGAGAGTAATAGATGTGAGGCCAAAGCCGCTCCAGGTAGGATGAGCCCAATGGGTCCTTTTGCAAGCATTGCTAACCCAACAAATATCCCTGTTCCAATTAGGAAGGAATATTTTTTTTTGAGCTGATATTCGGCTAGCATCCAGACTGATGTAGCGGACATACCCATAAGCAGGGTGTCGGTACGAACATCATTAAGTAATAGCCAGCATCCAACTGTAGAGCCTAGAATAAAGGCGGCTAATATTGCCACCTCTTTGCTGTAATAGAGCCTTGAAAAACGATAAACGCTATAAATTCCAAGAATGGCTCCTAGAAACGAGGGAAGTTTATACGCCCAAGTATTGATTCCGAAGAGCAGGTATGACAGGGCGGCTGTCCAAAATAGAAGCGGCGGCTTGTCAAGATAATCTGCATGCCGGTGTTGTACTTCTAGCCAAGACCCATTTTGCAGCATCTCCATTGATATGGAAGCATATTGGGAAGCGTCCACATCCATAACAGGGAGGTCAAGACCTATAATACCAACAAGTAGGATACCGAGGATCAGCCAGAACCAGTTGTTTTTGGTAAATTGTTTCATTGGATCAGAATGGGATATCCTCATCGTTCATCCTAGAAGGGATAATGGTGGAGGGGGTAAAGGGCCCCGTGGAGGGAGTAAAGGGGCCAGATAAGGGGTTTTCAAACCCTGGGAAAGAGGGGTCATCTAGGTTGGTGAACTTGGCGAAGTTGTCCAAAAATTTAATTCGGATGGTATCTAGGGCTCCATGCCGGTGTTTAGCTACAATAAACTCAGCAATCCCTTTTAAGCTTTGGCCCTCTTCATCTTGAAGGATGCCATAGTATTCGGGTCTATAGATAAACGAGACGATATCAGCATCTTGCTCAATAGCTCCAGAGTTATGGCTTATAATTCCATTAGCAATCCAAGAAGCGGTAGCCGGAACCGTGAGATCGAATACCTCCTCTTTCCCATTGAACAACAGGGTTTTTATCTGGCACCACTCTTGTTCGGTTGTCTCGTCCTCTACATCTGATTCTGTATATACTAATTGGTTAGCGTGTTTTTTTGTGCTGATTGCTAGAAAGTCATTGGTGGATAGTTCTGAAACGGTTTTCCATCCGGAAGAACTGAGTAAGCGGTGTTCGGCGGTGGCTTTAATGGATTGGCCGTTTTGGAGGGTTATTTTCCAAACGGGCTTGACACCCACTGACCAAACCAGATCCGTTTTTGCATTTACCAATAAGTGGGATTCTGGGTCGAATGATCGAACCCATGGAGTTTGTCCCACCAAGTCACGGATTGGGACCTCTTCCCCATCTGCCAATGTAACCAAAGTATCCCCTGTAACGCATTCGCGGAGGTCACTTAATTGTGGGCGTTTACTTCCGCCTCTAGTTTCTACTGCTCGGCTCAACTGAGATAGTGCAATAACGGGAACACTCAGTTCTTTTGCCATGTTTTTTAGGGCGCGGGAAATCCCCGATATTTCTTGTTCGCGGTTACTATTTCGGTTGTTTTCGCTGGAGCCGGTCATTAACTGCAAGTAGTCGATGATAATAAGTTGAATATCGTGCTGCATTTTGAGTCGGCGGCATTTTGCGCGTAGTTCGAAAATATTGATTCCGGGAGTATCGTCTATGAAAATGGGTACTTTTGACAGTTTATCTACTGTTTTTTGGAGCTGCTGCCATTGCCAGTCTTCCAGTTTTCCATTGCGCATTTTAGATCCCTCAATTTCGGCTTCCATGGAGATTAAGCGTTGAACCAACTGTGTGCTGGCCATCTCTAAAGAGAATAAAGCGACTGGTTTATTAAAATCCCGGGCAGCATTCAGGGTCATGGCAAGGACCATACTTGTTTTACCCATACCAGGCCTAGCGGCTACAATAATTAAGTCTGATGGCTGCCAGCCTGAAGTTAGTCGGTCGAGATCTGTAAAGCCAGTTGGCACACCGGTCAGGCCATCTGCTTTTTGGGATAGTTCTTCTATTTGCTTAAGCACCTTACTGCTAAGCAGATCCATCGACTCATAGCTACGGCTTAGGTTGTTTTGAGTTATACCAAACAGTCCTTTTTCGGCGTCATCGAGAAGATCAAACACGTCTGTGGTATCTTCATAGGCATCTTTGATAATGCTGGTACTGACTCGAATAAGTTCTCGTTGGATGTGTTTTTGGGCTACAATTCGGGCGTGGTACTCAATATTTGCTGCTGAGGCTACTCGATTCGTTAATTCAACCAAGTAATAAGGTCCTCCAATTTTTTCGAGTTCTCCGCTTTTTCTTATCTCTTCAGTGACGGTCAAAAGGTCGACGGGGTGTGAGCGTTCGAAGAGTCGTATGATAGCCCTGTAAATGTGCTGATGTGCCTCGAGGTAGAAACTTTCTGGGCGAAGGATATCCATTACGACGGGCAAGGCTTCTCGATCGAGCATGAGTGCTCCAAGGACTGCCTCTTCGAGTGGGAGCGCTTGCGGCTGTACCTTGCCGAATACGTAATTGGAGAGACCTTCAGCATTGGCTAGGGCACTGCGTTGTTTGGGTTTGCGTCCGGTACTACCGGTGTAATTCTCATCTGCCATAGGTACAAAGATGCTGGTTTTAGGAATTAGGTTTTGTTTTCAAAACAATCCGTGTAAGGGAGCCCCTGTGAGTAAAGCCGCGTTCAATGTTGGTAACTTTGTTAATTTCGTGGGTTACCAACACAAATACGGGGTTTTCCACATGGGTTTTCCACAATAAAGATTTGACAAAGGCATTAATTTAACACAGTGATCCGTAATTAGTTAAGGCAGAACATGTGATAAAATGGTTCAGTAATTATACGTTCTTTGGGATTATTTTTAAACTGTTTATAAGTTTTTTTATAGATGAAAAAGGGATCGACGAAAAAACCAGATTTTGTTTTAAACGACCATTTAATCTCCTTTTTTGACCGATAAATAAGGATATCGCACCGCATAATATGTAATAAATGCAAAACAGATAAATGGGATTATCAGAGCTTTTTGCATTCCGGCATTTTCTGATATCGTTGATATCACTCCAGCAATCGGAGGCAGGATAGCACCGCCCACAATCGCCATAATTACCAGAGAGGAGGCAAGTTTTTGTTCATTCGTTTCTAGGTCATTGGTTGCCAACGCAAAAATCGTTGGAAAAACGATGCTATGAAAAAAATAAACGCACATAATGCAAATGACAGCGGAAAGTCCGCCACTCACAAATGCGGTTGCTAGTAGGATTAATGCAGCCGTTGTGAAGAGCCCGAGTATCTTGGAGGCTTGGAATTTATTCATGAGGGCGGTCCCTACGAAGCGCCCCAGCATAAATAGGACCAAGGCGAAGGACGCGTGAAAGCCTGCTATTTGCCCATTGGTCATGGTTTCTGTGACCTTGTATAATTGATTAACAAATCCCAAGTGTTGATCGGGTGCCATGTCAAGCTTGAAGTCAACAAAATATCCCCATAGAGTTGCTTGGGCTCCCACATTTGCTAGTTGGGCTAACACACCAAGCGACAATCGAGGGTACTTTTTGAGAAGGGCAAAGACTTTTATCTCGGCCCCTTGTTTTTCTTCTTCCTGTCCAATTTCAGGCATTTGGGTTTTCCAGAAAAGTAGGGCTACCAAAGCAACAGCAATAGCAATGACCAAGTATGGTCCTTGGACGGAAAGGGCTGATTGGATGCGAGCCTGTGTGATTTCGTCCGCTGTCATGGTGGAAAGCACATCTGGGGAGTATTCCGTTTTTGAAAAGATAAAAAGCGATCCAATGATAGGGCCCAAGATAATGCTGATGCCGTTGAAAGATTGCGCTAAGTTTATTCTAAAACCGGATTTTTCCTTTGACCCTAGAACAGTAACGTACAAATTTGCGGCAGTTTCCAGAAATGCTAGTCCAGAAGCAATGGTGAAAAGGCATATTAGAAAAAATGCGTATGCTCTAATATTGGCTGCTGGGTAGAACAGCAATGCGCCCAACGCATAGAGTCCCAATCCTGTTAAGATTCCTTTTTTATAGCCAAATCTTCGCATAAATATGCCTGCTGGGATTGCCATTACAAAGTAGCCGAGGTAGAAAGCGGAGTCTACTATTCCGGCTTGCCAGCGCTCTAGGTCGAGTGCAAACTGAAAGTGAGCGATGAGAGGTCCGTTGAGGCTATTGGCAATACCCCAAAGGAAGAACAGGCTGCAAACGAGCGCAAAAGGCATTATATAGTTGTTTTTCGTCATGTTTTATCGCTTATTGTAGATGGAGGATCATGTCCTTTGTCATAGCATCTAGGCTGAATTCTGGTTTCCAGCCCCAGTCGTTTCTCGCAGCGCTATCATCTATGGAAGCGGGCCACGAATCAGCAATAGCTTGCCTGAAATCTGGTTGGTAGGTAATATTAAAATCTGGAATAATTTTTTGTATACTAGATGCGATTTCAGCTGGAGTAAACGTCATGCCTGCCAAGTTGTAGCTTGTTCGTACGTTTATTTTATCAGATGTGGCTTCCATCAGTTCCAAGGTTGCTCGGATTGCATCTGGCATGTACAGCATTGGAAGAGCTGTATTGGCATGAAGGAAGCAAGGGAAGATTTCCCCGCGAATGGCGTAATGATAGATATCCACTGCATAATCCGTTGTACCTCCTCCGGGAAGGCTTTGGTAACCGATAATGCCTGGGTAACGGAGTGATCGGACATCAACCCCGTATCGTTTATGGTAGTAATTAGCCCAGTTTTCACCTGTCGCCTTACTAATTCCGTAGACTGTCTCAGGAATTAGGACTTCAAGCTGTGGTGTGTTTTCATGTCTAGCTCCCTGCCCAAAAACAGCGATGGAGGAGGGATAGTAAACCTTGTGCAGTGGTTTTTGTCGTGCAATCTCCAAAATGTTGAGTAAGCTTGTCATATTAATATCCCAAGCTTTGAGCGGATCCTTTTCTCCGGTGGCACTTAAGATGGCCGCTAAGTGGTATACTTGGGTTATTTGGTACTTGGAGACCACATCATTTAGGGCCTGACCATCTAATGCATTTAGGATTAAAGAAGGCCCGCTGGATTCTGGCAGTGGTTTAAGGTCAGAAGCAATAACTTGGGATTGCCCATAAACAGACCTCAGGGCTTCGGTCAAAACGGTACCAATTTGTCCACCGGCACCAATAACTAGAATGCACTCTTTTTGCATAGCTTTATTTGGACTGTATTAATTAGAAGGGTGCAATGAGGAAGGGGCCTAAATCGGAATCGGCATTGCACATTGTTTGTTGAGGAGCTGCAAAGGTGCTGAAAAAGTAGAATTTCAGATGTGCGTATAACTCTTTTGCCGAAAAAATATTTCAATGGGTGAAACAGGTGTTTCCTTTGTTGCGTTTTGAAAGTTGGTATACTTTATGCAGCGAGGTTTGTTTGTCTGTTTAGTTGAAATATTCATGAAAAAAAGAACACTAATGTTACTTCGGTCTGTCCCGTTTATTGTGGCGTCCTTCGTTTTTGTATTTGGGTGTAACCGTGGCGCTCAAAAAAGTCAGACAGGATCGCCCACAAAACCTGTGGAGCCTACTTCCTGGGTGGATGTTAAGCCACTAATGGGAGAGGAGGACACCACTCTGGTGGTAGAACAGGTCATTTTGGACCCTATTGAAGTAAATCCAAGTCGTGCAACGGATCCAGACACACTTTCTCCCTATAATCCATCCTTTACTCAGCGGCACGATTTAATACATACTCGGATAGATATTTCTTTTGATTGGGCTAAAAGGCGGGCAAATGGAAAAGCGACCTTAACGCTTCGCCCATGGTTTTATTCGACTGATCAGCTTGAGTTAGACGCTAAAAATTTTGATATTCAATTGGTTGAATTAGAAAAAACCAAGCAACCTCTTGTTTATAAATACGATAACGAGCGTCTTATTATTCAACTCGACCGGATTTATAACCGGCAAGAAGTCTTTTCGGTTGTCATACAGTATACGGCAAAGCCAGAGGAGCGAACAGCTGGAGGCAGTGCTGCGATTACCAGTGATAAGGGCCTTTATTTTATTAACCCTGATGGGAAAGAGCCTGGCAAGCCGCGCCAAATTTGGACGCAAGGAGAGACAGAAAGCAGTTCATTTTGGTTTCCAACTATTGACAAACCGAATGAGCGGTGCACACAGGAGATGTATATTACAGTGGACCAGCAGTACAACACGCTTTCTAATGGTATTCTAGTAAAATCTGTTCAAAATACTGATGGAACTAGGACGGATTATTGGAAAATGGATCAGCCGCATGCCCCTTATTTATTCATGATGGCCATTGGGAGTTTTTCGGTTGTGAAGGATATGTGGAGAGGAAAGGAGGTGTCTTATTATGTGGAGCCAGCTTATGAACGGTATGCCCGGGATATTTTTCCATACACTCCAGAGATGCTTTCCTTTTTTTCTCAGAAACTTAATTACGAGTATCCCTGGTCCAAGTATGCGCAGGTTGTTGTTCGGGATTACGTCAGTGGGGCAATGGAAAATACGACAGCTGTCCTTTTTGGTGAATACATGCAAAAGACGAAACGCGAGTTGTTAGATGATCATTTGACAAATGAGAAGGTAGTTGCACATGAGATGTTTCACCATTGGTTTGGAGATTTGGTTACTACCGAAAGCTGGGCAAATCTAACCTTAAATGAAGGTTTTGCCAATTATTCAGAGTACTTATGGCTTGAGTATAAGTACGGGAAAGATCTTGCAGACTGGCATCTTCAACAGGAGCAGCAGGGTTATTTTGCCATGGCGTCTGACGGGGGGCACCCACTCATTCACTATGGGTATGAGGATAGGGAGGATATGTTTGATGCACACTCCTATAACAAGGGTGGGTGTGTACTTCATATGTTGCGGCAATATACAGGAGACGAGGCTTTTTTTGCTGCAGTAAATAGTTATTTAAAGCGAAATGAGTACACTTCTGTGGAGGTGGACGAGCTTCGGATCGCTTTTGAGGATTTAACAGGCCTGGATTTAAATTGGTTTTTTAATCAGTGGTTTTTAGGTTCAGGGCATCCTGAGTTGGATATTTCTTACCGGTGGAACGCGGAGGAGAGTCAAATGGAGGTCACCATTGAGCAAGTGCAACAAGCGGAAAATGGTGTATCCCGTATTTTTCGGTTGCCTATGACGGTGGATATTTACCTTGATTCTATTGTAGAGCGAAAAAGCATTGAGATTACCAATCGCAGGCAAATCTTCCGGTTTCCATTAAAAAGGGCGCCTAAGTTGGTAAATGTGGATGCAGATAAAACGTTGTTATGTGTTAAAACAGATCGCCATACCCCTTCGGAGTGGATGTATTTGTATGAAAATGGCAAATGTTTTAGGGATCGAATGGAGGCATTCGAAAGTCTTGTTCAGGCAACAGACTCCCTTTCGAAGTTATTGGTTTCAGATATGCTGTTGAAGGCTTTAAATGATAAAAGTGCGGCCATTAGAGGAATGGCTCTTAGTACGGTGGACCCCCGTGAGGAGAAAGTTGCCGTTCAAGTTGCCAAGTTGGCTGTTTCTGAAACAGAGCCAATGGTAAGAGCTTCGGCCATCACTACTTTGGGTACGCTTGGGGATCGGTCTTACTTGCCTGTGTTATTTAGTGCCCTAGAGGGTGAGCAGGCCTATAGTATAGTTGGGGCCGCATTATCTGCCTTGGTCAGCATTGACAGTTCTGTAGCGCTTTTGGCAGCCCGGAAATTGGAGGGTGATTCTTCTTTGGCATTGGTGACTATATTGGCAGGTTTATATGCGCAACTGCCTGAACATGCTTTGTTACCTTGGTATAGGCGTCATTTAAACAGAGTAGATCAGATGGCCGCTTTTGAGTTTTTTGATCAATATCAGTCGTTTTTATTTCGTTTAAACGATGTCAAAGAGCTGGATATGGCAGTGGAGCAATGGAAAAAAATAGCCCTAACGCCTGAGGAGAACAGCGAGTGGCGTAGGTTTGCTGCTGCTAAATCAATCGTGTTTACTCGGAACTTTTTTGGTGAGAGGATGGACGAAGAGCGTGTAAAGTATCTTGATCAACTCTTTAATGAAATCAAGGAAAGAGAGAAGAGTGAAACACTCCGAATGTACTATGGGCTGTTTTAAAGTCAAGTAGTTGGACACTCTTTTTAGGTAAATACAGAATAAAACAACCGTAAAAAGCGTTTTATTCAATACTTGGTTGTTTCCCACTTGCCAAGTATGTTAAGTAGTTTTTTCCTTTTGATGTAGAAGTGGTATTAATTTGAAAATTGGACGCTCATGTATCGTATATTCATTCTTTGGCTGTTTTTAGTAACCCTGTTACCTCAGGCTGCAGCCCAGTGTATATCTGGGGATTGCAAGGATGGGAAAGGTACGTACGTGTATCCCTCCGGAGCTAAATATACTGGTGAGTTTAAAGGGGGAGAGATTCACGGAGTGGGGGTTTGTTATTATACGGATGGCTCCAAGTACAGTGGGGAATGGAAGCACCGTTTTCCAGATGGGCGAGGAACGAAGATTTATTCAGATGGCACCAAACGTACAGGTAATTGGAAGCGTGGTAAGCCAGTCGATGATCTTGGAAATATCCTAGAGGAATACATTGCCAAGAAAAAGGAGGAAAATGTGGAGGATGATACTAACATTCAAAGTGGCTGCTTATCTGGAGATTGTCAAAATGGAATTGGCTCCTTTGCGTATCCAGATGGTAGCAAATATGAGGGAGCGTTTATTGAGGGTAAATTTGCAGGAGAGGGTCGTTTTACCTTTGCGAATGGGGATGTATACGCGGGTGCTTTCAAGGATAATTATCCTCACGGCTTGGGTAAGCGAACTCATGCAGACAATATGCCTGCGGAAGAGGGTGAGTGGAGCGAGGGAGAGTTTATCGGTGCAAATTTGGCTGCGGATGGTAAATTTGGTTGTATTGAAGGAGATTGTGCTTCCGGTACGGGTACTTTTGTATTTAAAGAGGGAGTAGCTCGTTACACTGGCCAGTTTCTGAACGATCAACCGCATGGTAAAGGGATATGTACTTATGCGAATGGCGATAAATTTGAGGGAGAATGGAGAGATGGCGCGTTCGGCGGCATGGGTACGCTGACCTTGCGGGATGGAACAGTAGTAAGTGGGTATTGGCAGGGTGGTGAGTACGTTGGCCAATTGCCTCCAGAGGGGTATCAAGCTATTCAAGACAGTGTGGGGCAATCTATTGTTCAAGATAAGGAGAAGTCTACCGACTCAGTAGCATTGATTCCACCAGTACTTCAAACGAAGGTTTGGGCAGTTGTAGTTGGTGTGGCATCGTATGACCACATGCCTGCATTACGATATACAGATGATGATGCTTACCGATTTTACGCCTTTTTGAAAAGTGTGGAGGGGGGGGCATTGCCGGATGATCAAATTCGGATTTTAATAGATGAGGCGGCTACGAAAGACAATATCACAGAGTCAATTTCGGATATCTTTGGACAGGCAGGAGAGAATGATCTGGTTGTTTTCTATTTTTCAGGCCACGGCTTAAACGGCTCTTTTTTACCGATTGATTTTGATGGCTTTAATAATAAGTTGGCACACGAGGAGCTCGCAAAATACTTTAGTGAATGCAAAGCAAAATTCAAGCTTTGTGTCGCGGATGCCTGTCACTCTGGCAGTTTGATTGCAATGAGGTCTGCGGATACAGAGCCTGTTTTAATGCAATACTATCAGACATTAGCAAAATCGGTTTCTGGGACAGCCTTATTGATGTCTTCAAAGGGAGATGAGACCTCTTTGGAATCTGCTGGGTTGCGGCAGGGTGTATTTAGTCATTTTTTAATTCGTGGGTTAAAAGGAGAGGCAGATACGAATGGAGACAATGTTGTCAGTGTAAAAGAGCTTTTTGACTACATTTACAGCAATGTTCGAGCTTACACTGGAAACCGGCAAAGCCCTGTTTTAAAAGGTGCATTTGATCCATCGATGCCTATTGGTGTAACGAGGGGTATTTAACTACTAAAAAGGACAGGTCTACTCTACTCTACTGTTGATGGAGCCGTTAGCTAACTGGATTTCTAGGAGATCACCCTCCTGAACATCGGTTGCGTTTCGAATAATATGACCGTCTTTTAGCGTGATGGAGAACCCTCTCTTTAGAACGGTGTCGGGAGAAAGAGCGGTCAAGATTTTTTCTGTATTTTCGAGTAGATGTTGTTCAGTTTTTAATTGGTATAGAACAGATAAACTAATCTTTTCTTGGAGTTGGTTGATGGATTGAGACGCCTTTTGGAGGGTATTATGGGATGCAAATTGGATGACGTGGTGTAGGTTGTTCATTGCTGAGTTGGCGCTTTGAGTTTGGTAAACCGTTGCTTGTTCAATTTGCTTAACAAATTGATTGATGTTCATTTCGAATTGTACGGACCGCTCGATTAGGAATTGAGCAACCGCTGTTGGGGTTTTGAAAGCTGAATGAGCGGTTAGGTCTAGGACCGCCTCGTCTATTTCATGTCCAACTCCGGAGAGAACGGGGAGTGGCATATTAGCCACAATGGCACATAAGTCCTTGCCATCAAAAGCTATTAGATCTAATTTTGATCCGCCCCCCCTTACAATTATAACGGCATCAAATTGATCGTACTGGCGGCTTATTTCATTTAGCGCGGAGATGATTTCTTTTTCAGCATTTTTCCCTTGAACAGAAGCAAAGAAGTAGGTTTGTTGAAAATAGTAGCCATACCTGTTTTCCTCTAAGTGGGTTTTAAAGTCGTGAAAACCGGCGGCCTCTCGGGAGGTTATTATTGCAATTCGTTGTAAAACAATTGGGAGTGGTAGGCTTGCATTTCTATGAAGAAGGCCCTCTTGTTGTAGCCATTCAATTGTTTGACGCCTTTGGAGAGCAGCTACTCCTAAGGTATAGGTAGGGTCGATGTCCCAAACATGTAGTTTCAAACCATATCGCTCATGAAAGCTTACTTTTACCAGCATTCGAACCTGACCTCCAGGTTGAAGCACCTCTTCAGCAATAGGGCCGTGCACGGATTTAATTATTCGGAGCTCGCGCTGCCAGGTCACCGCTTGGGCTTGGGCTAGAATTCCAGTATCCCTAGAACTTTCCAGTTCTGCCTTTTGGATTAGGCTTAAATATAGGTGTCCGTTTGATAGGTTGGATTCGGCTATTTCTGCAACTATCCAAACAGGATCGGAGAAGTTAAGCGCAACGACCCGTCGGATATGTTCATTTAGGTCGAATAAGGAATAGGTTTGCATGGCTATTCGGCAGCTTCCTTGAGTTGATCGGCTTTGATTTTTCCTTTGGGCACCATAATTTTCCAGTAGGAAAAGTCCTGATTCGCCTCTAAGCCAAAGCCGTAAATAACTTCTCCGGGGCGGCTAACTTTCACGAACTTGTCTGTTCGAATCTTTGAAGATCGCTCATCCCAGGTAAGCTCTTCTGTTTCAATACGTTCTTGTTTGGCACTATTCATTACCACGCTATCCCGGGCTATTACTATGCTTTTTTCTTGTTGCCGAACGGCGAATTTGGAGGTGAGTGTATTAACGACCTGTTGAGTAGGGTTGAGGAACTCTACTTTTATTCCTTTTGGAAATTCTTGCCTTGGATCGGTTCGTTCGGTATAGTTTCTCAATGTTGGGGCGGTTATTCTGATCCTAACCACTGCACTATCCGAGTACAGAATTTCTACTTGCTCACCGACCTCCACTAGCGTATCATCTGTCGTGTAGTTTGTCTCCACTCTTGCTAGCTTGTTTTCACAGGCAATAAGGGGAAGTAGCGTCAGGTAGATGGTGGCTAGACGTAAGCCAAAGTATTTGATCATGCCATTATTTTTTTTAGGGTGAAGCGAACAACTAATAATAATGCGATTAATATCAGTAGGAAGTACCCGACAGGGATTGAAACCCATGCGATGATATGCGTACGGTCTATTATGTACATGAGTAAAAGGACCGAGCAGATAAGAAGCACCAGACTAGAGATTCGTTCGGATCCTGGAATATGTTCGAGTGCCACATTTCTACGAATGGTTGTTATGGTAAGAATCATCGAAAAAACGGGAAGTACTTGGGTTAAAATATTGGTATTTAGAATGTTACCTCTTTGAAACAAGAACATGTAAATACTTAGAGCGATAGAGAAGATACCTGGAATACAGGTAGCGAATATGATAGCGGAGTATAAATAATTCCAAGGGGAAATATGGCCTTGTTCCATACTAATCCAATTGGTTGCCCAAGCAAGTACAGGGAGCGCAAGAAAGTAAGCGGTTATGTAAATTGGATGCTCGCTTAGCAGGTCAATAAGTGCTTGGATAGTCATAGTAAACGGTATAAATGAAAGACAAAGTTCGTTTTTCTTATGAATGCAATGTCTTTTTTTCTGTTTAATGTTTAACTCCAATTAAATGGGATTTCCGGGTAGTCAGCCTCCAGAGCGGAAATCTGGGTCTGGACTTTTTCAAGGAAGGCTATGTGCTGGGGTGTGTTGGGGTTGAAGGGGCGGTGTTGGAGCGCTTGTCTAATTTTTTCAATTTTGTAAATGAGGTCTATTGTTTCTTTTGGGAAAAAGGTTTGCGCAAAATGGGTTTGCACATACTCAATAGCAAGGTCTGAAGGATGAAGAAGGTCATCTTTATAAAATCGGTAATCTCTTAAATCATCCATGATTAGCTCGTAAGCAGGAAAATAGTAGGTGTTTGGAAGTGATTTAGAGAGCTCTTCACAGGCTAGGAGTAAAACGGATTTGCTTCGTTGGTTTTCAATTGCTCCCATACGGAGGTGGCGAACGGGGCTAACGGTGAGGATAATATTCAAGTTGGGTCTTTTTTCGCGGAGTTCTTGTAATGCAGAGCGGAGGATATCGGTCGTTTCAGAGACACTAAGGCGCTTTCGATCGAAGTGTTTTGCGGGCATTTTGTGGCAGTTTGCTACAATTCTGTTTTTATTTGCAAGGTGGAACACTTCGGCTGTTCCAAGTGTCAGAATCAGAACATCTGTTTTACTTAGGAAGCTGGAAGCGTTTTGATATAGTTGTTGAGCGGTTGCCTTTGCCGAGTTAAGGTCTTGATGTGCAAATTCAGAATGTAGGTCCCAGTGTCTCCAAACTCCTTCATTTTCAATGAAGTCAAATTCGTTAAGATGTTGGGCTTTTGCAGCGGAGGCAATCGAGACGGGGTTGTAGCAAATACCATACGGATTAACCAGCACTGAGAACTGGTATCTATTTAGGTAGGTACCGATATGCTTAGTAAAGCAGGAGCCTACTAATAGCAGTTGGTGTTGGTGATGGATCTGAAAGGACGGAGTGGGAATATTGATTAAGGTTCGGAAAACAGACATTTAAGGAGAAAAGTAGGTGAGTATTCAGTCAACAATACGGCAAATAAACGCAGATGTAACCGGATAAAGTTGTTAAATTTACCTGTTTTTTTGACGGTAACACCTTGCCGTAATTAATAAGTCATTGATTTTGTATTTTTTATGTCCTTTTTGGACCGTTTTTTCCCGAAATTAGTTGCCGTACCACCTGATCCAGATGTGGTTTTTGGTCGTTATACGGATGCCTACAAAACTACCTTGCAAAAGATTTGTTGGACTCGTTCTTTGGAGTTATTTAATGATGGAAAGCCATTGGAGGCGTATGAAGAGCTCTTGCAATTTATGTGTGATGAGGAAGTAGCCAATGTTGAGTGGGAGATTGTTAATGGTGTTCTTGAGTTTTATTTTTTACAAGGATCACGTCGGATTGTTGGAAGAGCGGATTCGGAGCGGATTCGGGTGGAGAGTCGGATTGCATGGGCAGACGACTTGAATGTGGCCTTTATGAGGAGGTTGGCAGAGCAAAATTTTAGGCTGCGGTACTCCCGATTTGCGTTGACGGAAGATAACTGTTTATCGATTGTTTTTGATAGTTCAACACGGGATGGTGCTCCTATGAAATTGCTTCAGGCATTTAGGGAGTTATCGATTAATGCAGACAAGCAAGACGACTTGCTTGTGGAGGAGTTTAGGGTACTGAGGAGGGTTGAGGAGCCAGGGACTATTTTGGAGATATCTTCTACGGAAAAAAGCATAAAAATTGCCTATTTTAGGAGGGAGGTGACAGCTTTGTTAGAGGCTTTGGCTTTAGGCCAACCCGACCCGGGGCGTTTTCCAGGCGGGTATGTGTATTTGATGCTTGGTACTGCGTTTAGGTTGGACTATTTAATTCGCCCAGAGGGATATTTAATGGATTTATTGGAGCGAATTTACCAGCTTTATTTTGCGAAGGACAGTAGGACGCCTGCTTCTAAAGTATTGTTGATGAAAGGGTTATTTGAGAAATGTATGGAGCGTACGGATGAGCAGTTAGCGGGTGAGCTCTATAAAACACGGGCAACTTTTGGGATCAGTCCCGCTGTTGGGCATGATCGGGTTCAAGCGTTATTGGAGGCGGAACTTCCCAAAATGGATTGGCATATTGAGCAAAAGCATCCGGAGATTATGCCACTTGCCATTGCCAAGTATGCGGTTGGCTATGGGCTATATCATTACTCTCCACCTCCGCCCGACAAGGCTTTATTTCATTTATTTTTTCAGATTACGGAAGCATCTTTTTTTCAAGAGCTTGGATATTCGGCACCTTATAGGAAGGCTGAGGGGGGATTAAACAAGGAGCGGATACTGGATGCTATTCGCGGCATTGGGAAGATATGGCGTTCAGAATATCCCGAATTCAAAGTGGATTTGAAGGAGCTTCAGTTTGAGACGTTGCCATTATTTGCAAAGAGTTATCTTACAATGATAAAGAATAGCATTTTAGTAAAGCAACCTATTAGGTGATTGGTTTGTCATCGAGGAGGGATGAATTGCGAGAGTGTTTTTTCGTAAAATAGAAATGAATGCATTATGAATATTTCAGCGATAGTTGCTGTTGGTAAAGGAGGGGTTATTGGGAGAGACAATGAAATTCCCTGGTATTTACCAGCTGACCTAGCTTATTTCAAGCGTGTTACGCTCAATCACTGCGTGATTATGGGTCGTCGCACTTTTGAAAGCATAGGCAGACCACTTCCTAAGCGTATCAATATTGTTGTCACAAGGGATCCATTTTTTACTGCGACTGGAGTAGTGGTTGCGCACACGTTGGAGGAGGCGCTTGGGCTGGCTTATGATACAGGTGAGGTGGAAGTCTTTATTATTGGCGGTGGTCAGATTTACGATGAAAGTGCGCCACTTTGGGATCGAATTTACCTTACAGAAGTAGATGTTCAAGTAGATGGAACGGTGTATTTTCCTGAAATAGATCTGGCAGAGTGGGAGGAGGTAAGTCGAATAGATTGTCTTGCAGATGAGAAAAATGAATACGGTTATAGCTTTAAAATATTGGATCGAAAAATCGAGTGAAAATATTTCCAGCCGTTTTAGCTGCAAAAATGTCCTGTTTTTTTTATAATTTTGCACCCTGATTTGCCGAGCCATGAAGAAGGCAGTCAAAAACGCAAGGGATTTATTTAACAAAGAAACTCGAGGTCTTTCTATGGAAAAGAAGCGTGTGCTGTTAATCACACAAGAGATTGAGCCCTACACAGAGGGCTCAGAAATGTCGAAATTAGTTGCCCGGCTCCCCAAATACCTCAGTGAAAACGGATATGAATTGCGCATTTTGATGCCTCGTTATAGTAGTGTCAACGAGCGTAGGCATCGGTTGCACGAGGTGGTTCGCCTTTCTGGTATGAACATCATTATTGACGACGATGATTATCCGCTCATAATTAAGGTTGCTTCCTTACCGGGGTCGCGACTGCAGGTTTACTTTTTAGACAACGAAGAGTTTTTTAAGCGTCCCGGGATGTATGGAAACGAAGAGGCCTATGAGGACAACGCCGATCGAGCTGCTTTTTTCTGCAAGGGAGCTATAGAGATTGTGAAGAAGTTTGGCTGGGCTCCAGATCTAATACTTTGCCAAGGTTGGATGACTGGTTTGGTTCCATTTTTCTTGAAGACTGCCTACCGGACAGAGCCGCTGTTTGCTAACACGGAAACTGTATTTGGGATGTTTTATTCGGATCATGAACTAATGACGGAGCGGTTCTTTGCGAAGGCAGCGATTAATAACATCAAAGAGTCTGATTTGGAGCCGTTTCGAACTGCCGATGGAAGGGCCTCCCTTCATCAGGGAGCAAGTGCTTATGCGGATGGTGTTATTGCTGGCAGCGAAATGGAGGGTATGGACGTTGGATTTTTGTCTAATTTAACTGAAAAGCCTGTTCATGTATGGAAGACTGAGCAGGAATTCTTAACTGGCACATTAGCCACGTTGAGGAGGCTTTTAGAGGTTCCGGTAGAGGATTGAACCAGATAATATTGATTAGCGTTTTATAAATTGCAAAGCGAATTTTTACATAAAAACCAATCCGGCTGTTTGCTATCATATATGCTCAGATAGTCTGATTAAGTTACCATCCATGAAGATTACCACAAAGCAGATCGCCCTGTATTCTATTGGGCTGACGTTGGCACTTGCTACCTTGTTCAGTTGTAATAAATCCACCTCTTTTGGTGCGGATTTGCTGGAGGACCAGATTGCGGATTTTGATATTCAAGAGTTGGAAGTCAATTGCTCTTTGGAAACGATTGGTAAAGTGACAACAGCGGATTTGAATTCTCAATTTGATTATTTCCCGTGCGGGCTGATAAAAGACGCTGATTTTGGAAGTACTACTGCTGAAATTTTTTCTCAGATTACCCTGAGTGGGGGGAGTTTTGATTTTGAGAATGCGCGCTTCGATTCTGCTTTTTTGATTTTGCCGTACGATGCAAATGGTTTTTATGGGGATACGCTTATTTCTCAAAATTTGCGTGTATTTCAGCTGGCGGATACGATTGCTAATTCCAAGCGTTACCTTGCAACAGATAGTATTTTGGCAGGTGACGAAATCGCTGCGGTTAATCAGTTTTTACCGAGGCCTCGAACTCCAGAAAAAATACTGGATACTGCAGCTACAGCGATTAAAGCCCCACACCTTAAGGTTCCGTTAAGCAATGCTTTTGGTGCTTTTCTCCTGAGTGTTGACAGTACCACTATGACCAATGATTTTGCTTTCTGGCGTCTTAGCAAAGGAATAAAGCTGGTAGTGACGCCGTCTTCAGACCCAGGAGCGTTGGTTGCTTTTGATTTAAACTCCAGTAACTGCTTTATTCGGATGTATTACACGGTTGACGATACGGTTTCTCGTACTTATCGGTATAACTTAAAAGGCTCCTCTACTGCCACTTCGAATAAATTTTTGAAATTCACCCATGATTATAATGGATCTAATGCGCAAGCGACCCTTGGTGTAGTAAATCCTGAGCGGATGTACATGCAGGGCTTGGCGGGTATTCGAATGAAGGTTGAGTTTCCTACAGCCGCTGCTTTAGAGGGTATTGTTGTAAATAAGGCGGAACTGGAATTAACTGCTCTTTCTGATCCGCTCTTTCCAGTTGCAGGGCAGTTGTTGGCATTTGATAAAACATCAGATACTACCTACATAGAAACAGCCGATGTGGTGTACGCCTACACGGTTTCTAATGGTGCTTACACCCTTTTTGGAGGTAAACCGCAGGTGGCCACTGGAGGTGTTAAAAAGTATCAGTTGACCTTGACAAAACAGTTTCAAGATTTTGTAGATGCCACGGACAACGATCCTAAAAAGCGGACGATATACCTTAGTATTGCTCCACAGGTGCTAACTGCTGGTCGTACGGTCTTTTTTGGGGCAAATGACCCTACCTATCCTGTGAAGCTTCGTTTAAAGTATACCAAACTCTAGTCTTCGTACTCCTTATTTATTTAGTCCAATTATCACTAATAAACTTGATAATACAAGGGTAACTGTAGTTGGTTTTTAGATCAACCACTCTTATATATCAAAAAGTATAATTTAATCAATCGATTTACAACCCTTAATTTAGAATATCTTTATGTGTGGAATTGTTGCTTATATCGGAAAAAAGCAAGCCTACCCTATCCTTATTAAAGGTTTGCAACGCCTTGAGTACAGAGGCTATGATTCAGCTGGTATCGCTTTATCCAACGGCCATCTTAATATCTATAAAAAGAAAGGAAAAGTTGCAGATCTGGAGGCCTTTGTCAAAGATAAAGACGTGCACGGTCATGTTGGAATTGGCCATACCCGTTGGGCTACTCATGGTAAACCGGATGATTTAAATGCGCATCCTCACACTGGATCCAATGGCCGGATTGTGTTGATACATAACGGCATTATCGAGAACTACGCGGTTATTAAGAGTGCTCTTGCGAAGCTGGGTCATACGTTCTCCAGCGAGACAGATACGGAAGTACTAGCGCATTTGATTGAAGAGGTGCAGCGCCGGGAAAACCTTCCAGTAGAAGAAGCTGTCCGTCAAGCGCTGACGCAAGCACATGGAGCTTATGCAATAGTTGTAATGGACCGAGAGGACCCGGGTAAATTGGTGGCAGCCAGGAAGTCGAGCCCACTCTTACTGGGGATTGGTAAAGATGAGTTTTTAGTAGCATCAGATGCTACACCAATTGTTGAATACACGAAGAAAGTAGTGTATTTGAATGATGAGGAGATTGCTACCATCACGTTGGACGGGCAAATGACGGTTAAAACACTTCGAAATGAAGAGACAACACCGACCATTCACCAGATCGAATTGGAAATTGAGCAAATAGAGAAAGGGGGGTATGCTCATTTTATGTTGAAGGAAATATTCGAGCAGCCTACTACTGTTGCAGAGTGTATGCGGGGTCGAATGAATGCCGATGAGGGCTGGATGCGTTTGGGGGGAATGAGTGAATACAAAATGCGAATGTTAAATGCGGATCGCTTTATTATTCTTGGCTGTGGGACATCTTGGCATGCGGGGATGATTGCAGAGTATTTGTTTGAGGAATTGGCTCGTCTTCCTGTAGAAGTAGAGTACGCCTCTGAGTTCAGGTACCGCCATCCTGTTGTCCGGGAGCGGGATGTTGTTTTGGCTATTTCTCAATCAGGCGAAACCGCAGATACCTTTGCGGCTCTGGAGCTCGCTAAAGAGGCGGGAGCACTTACGTACGGTATTGTAAATGTAGTTGGCTCTTCTATTGCCCGTTTAACCCATAGTGGTTCTTACATTCACGTTGGGCCTGAGATTGGTGTGGCGTCCACAAAAGCGTTCACCGGTCAAGTAACTATGTTAACCATGATGGCCTTGGTTTTAGGATATGAGCGTGGGTATCTACCCAAGTCTCAATACCAGAAACTAGTACAAGAGCTTGCTCAAATCCCATCCAAAATTGACCAGCTGCTTAACTCGTGTCAGGAAAAGGTAGCCTACATCGCTGGCGAATTTAAGGATGCATCGAACGCGCTGTACCTTGGTCGTGGCTATAATTTCCCTGTTGCGTTAGAGGGGGCGTTAAAATTGAAGGAGATATCCTATATTCATGCGGAAGGTTATCCAGCTGCTGAGATGAAGCATGGACCTATTGCCTTAATAGATGAAAATATGCCCGTATTTGTAATTGCTACCAACCTCAGTGCTTACGATAAAATTGTTTCCAATATTCAGGAGGTAAAGGCTAGGAAGGGAGTAGTTATTGCTTTGGTAACGGAGGGCGATGAAGTTATCAAACGGATTGCAGACCACACCATTGAAATTCCCGCCACTGAGGAGCCATTTACCCCGCTTTTGTCGGTAATACCATTACAGTTGCTGGCTTACCATATTGCGTTGCTTCGGGGGTGCAATGTAGACCAGCCGAGGAACTTGGCTAAGTCTGTTACCGTCGAGTAGTGCTGAACGTACAGTGTATTATTTTATGCGCTCAGCGTAAATCTATAATACTGGTGAATTAGCCCAAAGTTGACGTTGGTGTTTTGTCCTAGTTGTGCTACTTTCTGTA
>CANHDG010000033.1 GCA_947459365.1 Saprospirales bacterium | reverse complement strand
TGTCAACTGGTAAAAACGAATTTAGATGCGGCACAACGTGTACCTTCACCATAAACACCCCAGCTGGGGCGCCCGTTTAGCGAGTGCTTATTGTTGGCTTCGGGGCATGAAAAGTGACTTGGACAAGGCCATTCACCTGCAGCAGTTTCGGGAGTCGCCAGCCCCTCCTCCGCAGCGCTTGTCCCGCCAGTTTTCTTTCTCGGAAGAGACATTGATGGGAAGGAGGGTCTGGACGATTGCACCGAAGACAGGTGTTGCTTCCAAGACGGTACTGTTTTTGCATGGTGGGGCGTATGTCAACAACCTGACCCAGTATCATTGGGATTTTTTGGCAGAGATGGCGGAGCGCACAAGAGTTCGTTGGATCGTTCCGGATTATCCCTTGGCTCCGGCTGCGACGTATCGGGAGGTCTACGCGTTTATAACGGCTTTATATGGTCAACTACTAGAACGGACGGATGCTCATCATTTGTTGTTGATGGGTGATTCGGCCGGTGGTGGATTGGCATTGGGTTTTGCTCAATACCTTCGAGAACAGGGTTTAGCGCAGCCCTCGCAGCTTATTTTACTCTCACCTTGGCTGGATTTGAGTGTTAGTCACCATGAAATCATGGATTTGGACAAGAAAGATCCCTTGTTGAGTGTAGCCGCCCTTCGGTGGTGCGGGTTAGCCTATGCGGGGGAACAGGATTTACGGCATTACCAATTAAGTCCAGTATATGGAGACTTAACAGGACTGGGCAGGATCGCTGTATTTATTGGTACGCACGATCTTTTATTAGCGGATTGCCGGTATCTGCATCAGCGAATGGAGGAGCAGGGGGTGGATTTTCGATATTACAAGTACCCCAAGATGGTGCATGATTGGATGTTGATTACTTGGTTAAAAGAAGCAAAACGAGCTCTTGAGCAAATAGCACACCTTATCAATGGGTAGCTTGTCCAAAAGTAAGTAGGTTGTGATCGGGATCCAATAACGCAAATTCCCATTGTCCCCAAGGCTTTTGCTGGAGCGGAGAATTGGGGTGAATCGGTACTTCGCGCTCAAGTAGATCTTGGTACAGTTGCTGGATATTATTGGTTCGGATGTACACTTGTCCGTAATTGGTAGCTGGATCCAGGTCTTTGTATTGGAAAAAATGCAGTTCTACCTGTTCTTTTTTCACCAGTACGTAATCGCCATAATCCGCGAGTAGCTCAAAACCGAGTTGCTGAATGTAAAAATCCAGGGTCTGAGCTTTTTGCCGCATCGGCAGTTTGGGGCAGGCTTGTTGGAGCATCTAGATGAAGGTAGTTGGCGGTGATGGCAGAATTTCGTTTTTGATCGACAAAAATACGCTTAAGTGGCGTTTTCGTACTTTGTTTCTTGTTGGCTGAATTCTTTTTTTTCCGTATTTCTGTTGGCCGACAGACTTTTTGACTGTTTTTTACTAGATAGAAGCTTTGCTGTATCCGATCTTTCTTTTATTAGTGAAAATAATTATCTTTGCCCAGGCAGGTACGTTAATGGGGAAATCAAGGTTAGTGACAAGGAGCACCTGCTAACACCCTTTACACGCAGCTACAACCTATTATCTAATATGAAGTCAAGTAGTTTGCTTGCTCCAGCGTTGACTCCACATCCTTCTTTGAAGACGCTGGTGGAGAACCGAACTGTTTACAACTTGGAATATTGTGAGCTTAATTTATTTGAAACCTACCAGGCCTCCAGTTTAGTTCCTTTGAAGTTTAATGACTTGGTGGTGACCAGTATGTTACGAGGCAAGAAGGTTATGCATTTATTTGATCAGGAAGGGTTTAATTATGTGCCTGGGGAGTCGGTCATTGTTCCAGCGAATGTGTTGATGGAAATTGATTTTCCGGAGGCGGAATTGGATAATCCGACGCAATGTTTGGCTTTGGCGATTGATCACCACAAAATAGCAGAGACACTGGCGTTTTTAAATGAAAAATACCCAAAAGAAGGAGATAAAAATTTTTGGGCTTTGGACCAGGAGAATTTCTTTTTTCAGAACAATCAGGAGATGAACACCTTGTTGCAGCGGGTGATTGGTATTTGTCAAGGGACGGATATTTTCAAAGATACATTGGCAGATTTGGCATTACAGGAGCTTTTGGTGAAGATTATTCAGACCCAGAATGCGACGGTGGCGCAGCGGGTTACTAGCAGTAAAAATCCTTATTTGCACCATGTTTTGCAGCAGATTCACTTAAAAATCCAGGATAAGGTAAAGATTAATGAGTTGGCTAGGGAGGCTGGAATGAGTATTTCCTCGCTTTACCGGTTATTTAAAACCGAGCTAGGTATGAGTCCGATTGAGTACATTATTTTAGAAAAGATAAAATTAGCCAAGCAGCACCTTCGTGATAAGCACATTTATGTGAAAAACGTTGCTTTTGAAGTGGGTTTTGATGATTCCAACTACTTTAATCGCTTGTTCAAGAAATACGAGGGAATCACTCCCAAGCAATACCAAGATATCAGTAACCGAGATTAATCAGCGAATCGCAGCGCTTCCAGGTGCTCGGCTTCTGCTTCTGTGTACAAGCGAGATTGAGTAATAAAACGGACACCTAGCGGGATCTCTACTGAAAAACTGGCACCTCTTCCCGGTGTGACATGGATATGCAACTTGGTGTGTTGCCAGTATTCAAACTGGTCTTTGCTCATCCAAAAGTCGCAGCCTTCGATGGTGCCGATACAAACGTCGCTGCTACCGACGCGGAATTCTCCTTTGGGGAAGCACATGGGTTGGGAGCCATCGCAGCAGCCTCCGCTTTGGTGGAACATTAATTCTCCATATTTTGCTTTCAGGGTATTTACAACCTCGGTTGCTTCCGGGCTAATGGTCACTCGCTTTGTTTTTTCCATATCGGAGTAAATATTGGTTAAAGTATAAAAAAACCGACAACGACCGGAATCGTTGTCGGTTGTACCTTTTTTAACAAAAAACTAGAAGAAGCCGAGTTTGTTTTTGTTGTACGAAACCAGCATGTTCTTGGTTTGGCGGTAGTGGTCGAGCATCATTTTGTGGTTTTCTCGTCCAAATCCAGATTTCTTATACCCACCGAAGGGTGCGTGTGCTGGGTAAGCGTGGTAGTTATTCACCCAAACACGGCCAGCTTTGATGGCACGTGGTACTTCGTACAATTCATGGGCGTCGCGTGACCAAACACCGGCGCCTAGTCCGAACATAGTATCGTTCGCGATTTCGATAGCCTCTTCCGTCGTTTTGAAAGTGGTGACGCAGGTAACGGGTCCAAAAATTTCCTCTTGGAAGATGCGCATTTTGTTGTGTCCTTTGAAGATAGTGGGCTGGATGTAGTAGCCATTTGCCAGATCGCCCTCCAATTGTTGGACATCGCCACCGCAGAGCACTTCTGCACCTTCTTCTTTTCCGATTTTGAGGTAGGATTGAATTTTTTCGTATTGGTCTTGGGAGGCTTGTGCGCCCATCATGGTATCCATGCTCAAGGGATGGCCCATTTTGATGGCTTTTGTCCGGGCAATTACCCGCTCCATGAACTGATTGTAGATGGATTCATGCACCAGGATCCTTGAAGGACAGGTGCATACTTCGCCTTGGTTGAGCGCGAAGAGCACGGCACCCTCGATGGCTTTGTCAAAGAATGCGTCGTCTGCAGCGGCCACTGAAGGGAAGAAAATATTTGGGGATTTACCACCTAATTCCATGGTGGAAGGGATGATATTCTCCGCGGCGTACTGCATAATTAACCGGCCAGTGGTGGTTTCGCCCGTGAATGCCACTTTTGCAATCCGTGGGGAAGTCGCCAGTGGTTTGCCGGCTTCAATACCGAAACCATTTACCACATTCAGAACGCCAGCTGGGACCACATCCTTGATAAGTTCCATTAAGACCATAATGGAAGTAGGCGTTTGCTCTGCTGCCTTCACCACGGTACAGTTACCAGCTGCAAGTGCCGGAGCGATTTTCCAGGTGGCCATTAAGAGCGGGAAGTTCCAAGGGATGATTTGTCCAACCACCCCGAGCGGTTCGTGGATCTGAATACTTACGGTATGCTCATCGTGTTCAGAAATAGAGCCCTCATCAGCCCGGATGACCCCTGCAAAATAGCGGAAGTGGTCCACGCAAAGGGGCAAGTCGGCGTAGGTTGTTTCGCGAATTGCCTTACCGTTGTCAATGGATTCCACTTCAGCCAGGTAAGGAAGATTGGCTTCGATGATATCAGCGATTTGATTCAAGACTTTGGCGCGGAACGTGGGGGAGCTTTTGCCCCAGGTTTCAAAGGCCGTATGGGCGGCATCCAGCGCTAGATCGATGTCTTCTTTAGTAGAGCGGGCCACTTTTGAGATATGGGCACCGTCGATGGGAGAATGATTATCGAAGTATTCTCCTTTTACTGGAGGGACAAATTTTCCACCAATGAAATTATCGTAGTGGGATTTGAAAGTAACTGTTCTTTTTGACATAAGTGAATAGGTGTTTTATTGGTAGCAAAGTTGGGATGAGCTTAAAAATGAAAGTAGTACTATTTGGGCAATTAATAGCACGATTTATTCAATTGTCAAATTTCTTTGTTGGATACCCTTAAGATCCAAATTATATTCTGTTTTTTAGAAAATTTTTGCTTTATAAATTGAAATACTAAGAGGGTTATTGTTTAACTGGATTTTGTGACGGGGTTGTTTGCATTTTGTAAAAGGTTGTTTGAAGACCGACTACCAATTCAGGTAGAGAAGTCTTTTCTTTGTAGTTGAAAAAAGAAGCTATTTTGCGGTTTTATTTTAGGTGAAATGGGGGTAAGTATTGTTCATTTGGCTTTTCCCAACGATAAACTCGATTTGTATGTTAGTGGATCAATTTAACAGGGTGCACGATTACCTGCGCATATCGTTGACAGATCGCTGTGATCTGCGCTGTTTTTACTGCATGCCGGAGGAGCATTATTCGTTCACACCTTCCCCCCAGTTGATGCAGGCAGAGGAGGTAGCGGCGCTCGCCAAGATTTTTGTTTTGGAAGGAGTTCGAAAAATTCGATTGACAGGTGGGGAACCTTTGGTGAGAAAGGATTTTACCTCCATTTTAGAATCCCTTGGCCGCTTGGATGTGCAGTTGACTCTTACTACCAATGGAACGCGACTAGGAGCGATTGCCGAACAAGTGCGCAGCGCGGGTATCCGCTCACTTAATATCAGTTTGGATACACTTGACCGAAACCGGTTTCAAGTGATTACCCGTCGGGATTTACACACTCAGGTGATGGAGAGTATCGATCGTATGCTGGAGTTGGGAATTGGGGTTAAAGTGAACGTAGTGGTGATGCGAGGAATTAATGAACAGGAGGTGGTCGATTTTATTCGTTGGACAAAAGATACACCGATCCACGTTCGATTCATAGAATTTATGCCTTTTGATGGCAACCGTTGGAATCAGGAAAAAGTAGTCTCTTTAAAAGAAATCTTGGCGCGAGCGCGAGAAGAGTTTGACTTGGTTCCATTGGAGCGGGAGAAGCATGAAACCGCCAAAAAGTTTATTGTCCCTGGGCATCAGGGAACCTTTGCTGTGATCAGCACGATGACTGCCCCTTTTTGTGGGGATTGCAACCGTATTCGGTTGACTGCAGACGGCAAGTTAAAGAACTGTTTATTTTCGACTACAGAAACCGATTTATTAACGGCCTTTCGACAGGGCTTGGATATCCGGCCGCTCATTTATGAAAATATTCGAGCTAAAAAGGCAGCACTTGGGGGGCAGTTTACGGCCGATTTAGATCGGGTGGAGGTAGAACAGTTAGAAAACCGAAGTATGATTCGTATTGGAGGATAACTACATGAAAAACGAGTTGGAACTATTTATATCCGTAGAAAGGGCGAAAGCCTTAATAAAACAATACACCAGTTGTTTGCCGCCGAGAGCTCAGTCGCTGGGGAAAGCAGTGGGGTATCGGCTGTCAAATCCGGTATATTCTGAATGGGATGTGCCCGCTTTTTGGCAATCGAGCATGGATGGTTATGCGTTTGCCTGGGAGGCGGGACGAACGGTTTATCAACTGGCAGGAGAGGTTCCGGCGGGTAGTGATCGACCTTTAACTGTGGGTCTTGGAGAGGCGGTGCGCATTTTTACGGGAGCTCCGCTGCCAGACGGGACAGACACCGTGGTAATGCAAGAGAAATCAAAAGTAGAAGGTTCCTGTCTACAGCTGCTGGATCCGGAGGTGGTAAAAGGAATGAATGTTCGTGCTCCTGGTTCGGATATTGCTGCAGGAAATTTAGCAATGGACCGCGGGGAGCGGTTGTTTCCCGGAGCGGTTGGTTTTTTGGCGGGCATGGGGAAGACGGAAGTGGAGGTTTACCCTCGTCCGAAGGCTACCATTTTGGTTACGGGAAATGAGCTGCAGGTTCCGGGACAGCCCCTATTGTACGGGCAGGTATATGAATCCAACTCGGTTGCTTTGCAGGCTGCTTTAGTTCAATTGGGCATTGAGGACATTTGGGTGGAATGGGTAAAGGATGATAAGGAACAGCTTCAAAAGGCTATAGAACGGGCCTTGGAGCGATCGGATCTTCTGTTGGTGACAGGAGGTGTGAGTGTAGGGGCTTATGATTTTACAGTAGAGGCGGCAAAAGGAGCTGGAGTGGAGTTGGTTTTTCATAAAATAAAACAAAAGCCAGGCAAGCCCTTGCTTTTTGGCCGGCGGGATGCCCGGTTGTTTTTTGGATTGCCTGGCAATCCGGCGTCTGTTTTGACCTGTTTTTATGAGTATGTGTTTCCAGCGATTGGGCAGATGCAGGGGCTTTGGCACAGTTTATCGGTCAGGAGTGCCCCATTGGCGGTTGGTTTTAAAAAGAAACCGGGTTTGACCCAGTTTATGAAAGCGCGATTGGATGGGGAGGCTGTACACCTTACGGTTGCGCAGGCTTCGTACCAGTTAGCAGGTTTTGCGACGGCCAACTGCCTTGCAGTATTTCCGGAATCGGTGGAGGAGGTAAAGGCAGGGGAGTTGGTGGAAATTCATTTATTGCCGAACGATTTAGGAGGTTGATGGAGGCTTATCATTATATTCTTTTTGGGGTAGTGGCCTTTTTGTTTGCAGCGGTGGGCCACGGTGGAGCGAGTGGTTATCTTGCACTGATGGCGCTTTTAGGATTTGCTCCAGAGGAGATGCGGCCTACTGCATTGGCATTGAATTTGTTGGTGTCTGCCACATCTTTTTGGCTGTTTTATCGGGCTGGTCATTTCAGGTGGTCGCTTTTTTGGCCCTTTGCAGTAGCTTCGATACCTTTTTCTTTTTTGGGGGGATGGTTGATGGTTGACACAGTTGTCTACAGGAAATTACTGGGTGTCTTCTTGTTCCTTCCCGTAGTCCGATTTTTTATTGAGCATGACAAGGACCAATTCTCCCATCGTTCTTCCAGCCTTTATGGCTCCCTTGGTATCGGTTCTGGAATAGGATTTTTGTCAGGTTTAATTGGGATTGGGGGAGGCGTTTTATTGTCGCCCATTTTGCTCCTGTTGCGATGGGCGGATCAAAAACAGACTGCTGCGGTCAGCGCATTGTTTATATTTGTGAATTCTGCAGCGGGGTTAGCGGGACAATGGAGTAAAGGAATAGTCCTCCCACCAGCCATGGGTGGACTGGTTTTAACTGCCTTTGCTGGCGGACTGTTGGGTGGCTGGTTGGGAGCGGGTACTTTTTCGCAGCGAGTTTTGAAATATATTTTAGCAATTGTGTTGTTGTTGGCCTCGGTCAAACTTTTATTTACTTAATTGAGTATGGTCATCAAAGTGCTTTTTTTTGGACAGTTATTAGATATAGTAGGTACCGACCATTTGATCTTGGATCAGGTAGGAGACACTGCTCAGCTTAGGCAAATATTACTGGAGCGCTACCCGGCTTTGGCGTCTATTCCATTCACGATGGCGTTGGATCACCGCTTTGTTGCTGAGGAGCAAGTATTTTTGTCCGACAGCACAGTTGCGTGTATGCCTCCTTTTTCTGGCGGATAAAATGAATTGGGCATCAACTCGTTATCAACGGCAGGAAATACTGCCCGGATTTGGATCGGAGGGGCAAAAACGGCTTTCTGAGGCGAAGGTATTGGTGATTGGAGCGGGGGGGCTAGGATGTCCTGCCCTTCAATACTTAGCTGCGGCAGGTATTGGGCATTTGGGTATCGCGGATCCGGATGTAGTGAGTATCTCCAATTTACATAGGCAAGTATTGTACTCAGAGCAGGATATAGGCCAACCGAAGGTAGAGGTTGCCAAAAGGCGATTATTGCAACTAAACAGCTCGATTGAAGTCCGAATCTGGCAGGAGGTGTTTGGTCCAGCGTATTGCCTTCAATTTATAAATGATTATGATGTGGTGCTGGATGCCACAGACCGATTTGCAAGTCGGTACTGGATCAGTGATGCTTGTTTTTTAATCAAAAAACCGTTGGTATTTGGGGCTGTTTCCCGATTTGAAGGGCAGGTAGCAGTATTTAAGGAATTAAGTTATCGGGATCTATTTCCCATTCAACCTATGGAAGGGACGGTACAGGATTGTGCTTCGGCTGGAGTTTTGGGGGTATTGCCTGGGATGATAGGTGTTCTTCAAGCAACCGAAGTCCTCAAAATTATCACAGGAATTGGGGTGCCACTATACGATCAGCTGCTTCATTATCAAGCACTTTCCCAGTCCTTTTACACGATAAAACTGCAGGCAAACCCAGTGGCGGCAGCACATCGACCGACCAATTTGGAGGCTTATCAAACCATGGAGTATGAAGCTATCTGTGACTCCACTGTTCCATTGGTGTCGGTGGAAGTTTGGCGCGAGGCCCCGCTGGACTACTGTTTAATTGATGTTCGAGAAATGGACGAGCAGCCGCGGTTGGATGGCTTATTGGCTCAGGTTTTTCCTAAAAGTCGATGGGCTGAGGGTTGGGAAAATGAATCTGAGAAGAAACTGCTGTTTGTATGCCAATCGGGCATTCGAAGCAATCAAGTCGCGGCTCTGGTCCGGCAAAAAAATCCAGGTTTAAGGGTGTTTTCCCTGGAAGGTGGTGTACAAGCAATGATTAAGCACAATTTTTTATAAGTAGGATGGAACAGAAAAGACGAAAAAATATTTTTGTAGAAGGGGTTATTTCACCTGTTTTTGTGGCAGAGTCTCTAGCCAGCCACCAGTCGAAGACCGGTATTGGAGGCCACAGTATGTTTTTGGGACAGGTTCGGGCCGATGTGGTAAATGGGCAGCAGGTAGAGGCCATTGAATACACCAGTTACCAGGAGCTTGCCTTGGATCGAATGGTTGAAATTCGAGAAATGATTTTTGCGAAATACCCTTTAGAGTGTATGCATGTTTACCATAGCTTGGGGAGGGTACCTGTTGGCGGTATTTGCTTGTTTGTATTTGTTTCCGCTGCACACCGTCGGCCAGCCATGGAGGCTTGTTCGGAGTTGGTGGAGCGGATTAAGGATTCGCTTCCGATTTGGGGAAAAGAGTGTTTTGAGCAAGGCGATTACCAGTGGAAGGTAAATGTAGTCTAATGGCGCTGAGTGTATCCATATCACTAAAAACGACTTTTTTATCAAAAAATAAGCAATGGTTAATATCACCCACAAGTCTACCACTTTACGAATTGCCGTCGCGGGGGCGGTTGTCCGGGTTTCTCAGCCTTCCACAATTACTGCGATTCTTGAGCGAAGTGTTCCAAAAGGCGACGTTTTGGAATGTAGCCGGGTAGCGGGTTTATTTGCCTGTAAAAAGACCCATGAAATGATCCCAGATTGCCACCCGCTTCCGATAGAGTACACTTCTATTACCCATGATATCAAAGATTTAGAGATCCATATTCGGGTAGAAGTTCACACTGTTTACAAAACCGGAGTAGAGGTAGAAGCCATGCATGGTGCTTCAGTGGTGGCCTTAACTCTGTACGATATGCTTAAGCCCATTGACCCGGATATTGAAATCGTACAGATTCGGCTACAGGAGAAACGGGGAGGGAAGTCGGATGTTAAATATGCCTACCCTGCTTCCCTTCGTACAGCGGTGGTGACTTGCAGTGATACCTTGTCTGCCGGAATAGGGGCGGATTTGAGTGGAGATGTAGTGCAGGCGCAGTTAGAGCGGCATGGCTTATCGTCCATTCGCCGCGTATTGGTATCTGATCAGGAGGAGCGTATCCGTTCCGCTGTTCAAGAATTGATTCAAGACGGATACCTGTTGGTGGTATTGACGGGTGGGACTGGTTTGTCGGGGCGGGATGTTACTCCGGAGGCGATTTCGCCCTTAATCGATCGGTTGGTTCCGGGCATTATGGAGGCTGCTCGGGGGTATGGACAAGCGCGGACGCCGTATGCGATGTTGAGCAGGGGAATAGCCGGTTTTTCGGGTAATACGTTACTAGTAGCGCTTCCAGGTTCACCGAGAGGCGCTGAGGAGAGCATGCAAGCTATTTTTCCGTATGTTTTGCATGTTTTTAGGGTGAAGGAAGGGGTTCGGCATGAATAATGTTGGGCTGCGATCTTGGAAAATAGATTGGACAAAATTAAAATGGAGCGAAAAAGACGATCTTTTAAACGGTAAATACTTGAATTGAAATAGAATTTGTTTGATTTTTTTAATGTATGGGCAATAATATTCCATTATTTTTGTCGGTCAATACACTTTTTTTCTGTCTTTTGTGGTTGTCTGGAAAAGCAAATGCATTTTATTTGAAATCAGAAAAGTAGTAGCTTAATGGTGTTTTGATTATTTTCTTTATGTGCAAAACTGAATTCTCCAATTATGGCAATATTCAAATTAAACGTAAATGGTAAGTCTAGGGAGGTGGATGTAGATCCTTCCACTCCATTATTATGGGTGTTACGTGATCATTTACAACTGGTTGGTACTAAGTATGGTTGTGGAATTGCGCAGTGTGGAGCTTGTACAGTGCACTTGGATGGCTATGCTGCTCGGTCTTGCCAAACGCCCGTTTCCTCTGTCGGCAAACAAGCGGTTACTACGATAGAAGGTTTATCGGAGGAAGGGGATCATCCCGTTCAGCAAGCCTGGTTGGAGCATGATGTGCCGCAATGTGGATATTGTCAGGCCGGTCAAATCATGTCAGCGGTTGCGCTGCTAAAGGCGATTCCTAACCCGAGTGACGAACAGATAGAATCCATTATGAGCGGCAACATTTGCCGGTGTGGCACATATACTCGGATTAAAGCTGCCATAAAAAGTGCTGCGGAAAAAAGTAAGTAGTAACGGGTCGATTAATAAAGGATATTTTTTGTTTAAAACGGGTGTAGTTGAAGTGCCCGCCCAGGGTTTTTGGGCCAATAAATAGAATGATCATGACAACGATAAAAACAAGTTACGGCAGGCGTTCCTTTTTAAAAACTTCTGCACTTGCTGGAGGTGGGATGATGTTGGGTTTTAGCTGGCTTGCCGGATGCAAGCCGACTGCTGGAATGAAGGCCAGTGAATTGCCTAAAGAATGGTTTGAAATCAATGGTTTTTTGAAAATAGCGCCGGACGGGCAGGTCACTATCATGTCGCCTAATCCAGAGATTGGTCAAAACGTTAAAACCTCCATGCCTATGTTGGTGGCGGAGGAATTAGATATTGACTGGAAACAAGTAGTGGTAGAGCAGGCACCGCTGAATACCAGTATTTTTAAGCGGCAGCTTGCGGGAGGAAGTCAGTCCATTCGTGCCAGTTGGCAGTCGTTGCGGATGGCGGGTGCAACTGCTCGCCAGATGCTTCGGGAGGCGGCCGCACAGGCTTGGCAGGTCCCCTTGTCTGAAGTCACTGCGAAGCAGGGTGTTCTTCAGCATGTGGCTTCTGGGAAAAAGGCCAGCTACGGGGAAATGGCATCTGCAGCTGCAAAATTGGAGGTTCCAAAAGAGGTTCAGCTCAAAAACAGCCAGGATTTTACCATTATTGGAACTTCCAAAAAAAACGTGGACGGCCCGAAAATTGTAACTGGAAAGCCCCTTTACGGATTGGATATCTACAAGGAGGGTATGCTGATTGCCATGATCGTGCATCCTCCTGCTTTTGGAATGAAATTTAAATCCATGGATGCTACTTCGGCCAAACAAATGCCTGGTATTGTCGATGTATTTACCTTTAAAACGTACGAAGAGGGCTACTCAAAAAGTGCTTTTGATAATACTGCTTTCAATGAATTGGTCGTCGTGGTGGGTAAAAGTACTTGGGAGGTGATGAATGCCAAAAAGGCGGTTCGTGTAGAGTGGGAACCCATTTCAGACAGCACAGAGGAAATGGATTTATTTGGCAGGAAAATGACCGTCAGGACGCCAGCGGGCTTGGAAAGTTCGGAGACTCATCAAGCCAAAATGGCTGAGATGGGCTCAATGCCAGGTAAAGTAGTGCGGCGGGATGGAAATCCGGAAGAGGTATTTGCCAATGCCGCCCGAATACTGGAGCGTAACTATTCAGCTCCTTTTTTGGCACACAATACCATGGAACCGATGAATTTCTTTGCCAATGTTACAGCTGACAAGGCTGAATTGGTAGGACCTATTCAAACGCCAGAGTTTTTAGAGAAAAGTGCCGCAGCGCGGTTGGGGTTGCCGCTGGAGAAGGTAGATATTCAAATGACCCGTATGGGTGGAGGATTTGGTAGGCGCTTATATGGCCACTTTTTGGTGGAGGCAGCGGTTATTTCCCAGCGCATGAAGGCACCAGTAAAATTGGTGTACACCCGAGAAGATGACATGACGTTTGGTACCTACCGGCCCAGCTACTATGCAACCTATCGGGCGGCATTGGATGCCAACAACCGGTTAATTGGTTTTCATGTCCGAGCTGGTGGTGTGCCGGAGAGCCCCCTGGCTGCCAACCGCTTTCCGGCAGGAGCGATCGATCATTATTTAGCAGAGGAGTGGACAATTGAGTCGAATATCACGGTGGGTGCCTTCAGGGCTCCCCGCTCCAATTTTATCGCGGCCGCTGAGCAATCCTTTTTGGATGAGCTAGCAGAAGCGATGGGGAAAGACCCAATCACTTTGCGTCTTGAGTTGTTAGAAAGGGCTAAAAAGAATCCAGTGGGTGAAAACAATGATTACGACGCCGCTCGGTATGCGGGTGTTTTGGAATTAGTTAGGGAAAAGTCGGGCTGGGATAAAGGTATTGTCCCCCAAGGCCGTGGAGTAGCAGCCTACTTCTGCCACAACTCGTATGTGGCAAATGTGGTTGACCTGGAAGTAAAAGAAGGGCAACCTATTGTACATAAGGTATATTGTGCCGTTGATTGTGGTATTGTGGTGAATCCGGATGCGGCCATCAACCTATCTGAAGGTGGTTTGGTAGATGGTATTGGTCATGCTTTGTACAGCTCCCTTACCTTTAAGGATGGAGTGCCTCAGCAACGTAATTTCGATCAATATCGACTAATTCGACACGGAGAGGCCCCGAGGTCAATCGAAGTTCACTTTGTAAAAAATGACACGGATCCTACCGGGCTTGGGGAGCCACCCTTTCCTCCGGTTTTTGGTGCAGTGGCTAACGCCTTGTACAAAGCCACTGGTAAGCGGTATTACCATCAGCCTTTTTTCCCGGCAATTGGATAATATAGTTGAACGTTATTTTAAAACTGGATTGTTTTAGTTTTCAAAAGCATTAATAGACAAAACAGTCATACAACAAGAACGTGAGCGAGTTAGAGGCGATTATTACTGCTTATGATGCCTTAAAAAGCCAGGGGGTTTCAGCCGTGCTAGCCACAGTGGTTCATGTGGAGGGTTCTGCATTTCGGCAATCCGGCGCTAGGATGTTAATCAGCGCGGAGGGCCGAATGACGGGCGCTATCAGTGGTGGTTGTTTGGAAGGTGACGCTTTAAAAAAAGCCCTGCTGGCGCTTCATCAAGGGGAAAATAAACTGGTGACGTATGACACCAGCGATGAGGAAGACGCTGTTATTGGTGCTCAACTGGGCTGTAATGGAGTTATTCAGGTGTTGTTTGAGCCAATTGAATATAATAGTTCAACCAATCCGGTAGAGTTGTTAAAGATGGCAGTACGCTCCTCGGAGTCTGTAGTGTTAGTGGTTCGTTTTCGTTTGTCCAAAAAAGGAAACCAGGCAGGTACACAATTTTTAGTTGCTAAGGAGCATCAATTCTTGTGTGGGAAGCCAGAACAACGGCTCGTGGAGGCTATTTTAGCAGGTGTTGGGAAAGCTCTTGCGGTTCAGCGGGACTATTTTGAAACTTGTTTTTGGGAAAATCAGGAGGAGCAAGTGTTCTATAACCTACTCATTCCACCCCCGATGCTTGTTTTAATAGGTGCCGGCAACGACGCTCAGCGGATTGCCGAGATGGCAGGCCTATTAGGATGGCGGGTGACTGTAATGGATGGGAGGCCTACTCATGCCAATGCTCAACGTTTTGCTGGAGGATGCCAAATAATCGTGGGTAAACCCGAGCGAGTAGTGGAGCGGCTTCCACGTGGTCCACGCACAGCGGTGGTGCTTATGACTCATAATTACCCCTATGATTTGGCAGTGCTTCGGAGTTTGCTTCCGCAGCTGGATTGCTTGCCTTATTTGGGAATAATGGGCCCCAAAAAACGGTTTGAACGGATGGTAAAGGAGCTGGAAGAAGAGGGAGTGAAGCTCAGTGCAGCACAGCTAAATCGAATTTATGCCCCTTGTGGCTTAGCGCTTGGTGCTGAGCAGGCGGCAGAAATTGGTTTATCGATTCTTTCCGAGGTGATGGCTTGCTTTAATTCGGCAAATGCAGGATTTTTAAGGGAAAAACAGGGGCCGATACACGATCGGGGTTCGGCTATTTTTCAGATCAGTCGTGTTTCATGAGGAACAAAACGGGTGTGCTAATATTGGCTGCAGGGAGTTCCAGTAGAATGGGACGGCCGAAACAGTTGTTGCCCTACCGGGGCAAACCGCTGCTTCAACATACCCTTGATTTGGTGTCTGAGCTGCTTGTTTGTGGTTCGGTTTTGGTATTGGGAGCCTCCAATGAGGCCATATCTACTGTGATTGATCCGGGAACAACCCGGATTGTGGTGAATCCTGACTGGGCATCTGGTATGGCAAGTAGCCTTGTTTACGGCCTTCAAAAGAGCCTTGAATATTGTCCGGAAATGGATCAATTGCTCATCTTATTGTCCGATCAGCCGTATATCAACCGCTCACTTTTAGTCAAATTGTTCGACACACATCACAGCGAGCGACCCTTGATCACAGCGAGCCAGTATGGACAAACCAATGGTGTTCCGGCACTATTCTCCAAGTTATTATTTGAGGAATTGCTGGGATTGGAAGGGGACCGGGGCGCTAACAGATTGATTAAGAAGTATAGTGGGCAGTGTGTTCCTGTTCCATTTGAGCTTGGGGCGGTGGATATTGACACCCCGGAGGAATACGCGGGCCTGCTTGAACAGCCGGACATTTACCCATATTTTGAGGGTCATAAGCACTAAGCTCCCTTGTTAAAGAGGGGAAACGTAGCGCTTATCCCATTCTCGTCAAACTTAAGACACCAATGTAGAGGAATCTTCCAACTCAAATTTTGATACGGGCGTATGGAGCATCGGGATTGCTTCAAAACGATATCCTCTTTTACTAAAATGCTCTAGAATTAATGGTAAGGCGTAACGCAGACGAGGTTCTGCCTTGATACTATCATGGAGTACTATTACAGAGCCTCTTCCAGCGGAATCAACCACATTTTTAAGGCATTGTTCGGGTGACAGGTCTTGGTCAAAGTCGCCGCTCAGTACATCCCACATTACAATTTGGTAGTGGCGAAGGAGGAATTGGCGTTGGGAGGGAGTTATTCTACCGTAAGGAGGGCGGAAAAGCGGGCTTTTTACCAAGTGCGCACAACGGCGAATATTATTGAAATAGGGAATGTTCTCTGTTTCCCAACCATTCAGGTGGGAGAACGTATGGTTTCCAATGGAGTGACCTTCATTGAGAAGCCTTTGAAATAAGTCAGGGTGTTTTTCCACATTATGTCCTACGCAGAAAAAAGTGGCACGGGCGTTATAAGATTCAAGGATGTCTAGTACCCAAGGTGTTACCTCAGGAATAGGTCCGTCGTCAAACGTTAGATAGAGTACGGGCTCCGTTGTTGGAAGTTTCCAAGTAAGGGCTGGCATGAATGCCTGGATCAATTTGGGAGTTTTAACTAGGTACATAGCTTGGAAAATGTGACAAAAACCGCTACTTTTGCAGTTCTTTTTGGTAAGACCGCTTATTTTTAGGAATGGTTGGTTCGAGCTGTGTATTTAATTGTTAAATATTTGGTAACGTGGTTAGAGTTCGATTTGCGCCTTCTCCGACAGGCACTTTACACATTGGTGGTGTTCGCACTGCTTTATACAACTACCTTTTGGCTCGCCAGACTGGCGGTCAGTTTATTCTTCGAATAGAAGACACGGATCAGACCCGATTTGTTCCTGGAGCGGAGGAATATATTATTGAAGCCTTGCGTTGGGTAGGTCTTGTGCCCGATGAAGGAGTGGGGTTTGGTGGGGAATATGGACCGTACCGTCAAAGTGACCGGAAAGCCATTTACCACCAATATGCGATGGAATTGTTGGAGCGTGGTCATGCCTATTATGCTTTTGACACGCCTGAGGAGCTTGAAACGAAACGTGCTGAAATAGAGAATTTTACCTACAATTGTCATACCCGTAATGGTCTTCGAAACAGTCTAGCTCTTTCGGAAGCGGAGGTGAAGGCGCTGTTGGAACAAGGTGTGCCAGCTGTTATTCGTTTGAAAATTGAACCGGGTCAACGCATTGTAATTCAGGATTTAATCCGTGGTGAGGTACAGTTTCAGTCTGACTTATTAGATGATAAGGTGTTGTTGAAGGCGGATGGAATGCCGACCTACCACTTGGCCAATATTGTAGATGATCATTTGATGAAAATCAGCCATGTGATCCGTGGTGAGGAGTGGTTATCTTCGACGGCGCACCACGTGCTGTTGTACCGTGGTTTGGGCTGGGAAGATACAATGCCGGTTTTTGCGCACTTACCCTTGATTTTAAAGCCTGTGGGCGATGGGAAGTTAAGCAAGCGAGACGGTGCCAAATTTGGTTTCCCTGTTTTCCCATTGAGCTGGGACTCGGAGAAGGAAGAAGAACGGGCCATGGGATTCCGGGAGGCAGGCTTTTTGCCGGAGGCGGTTGTTAATTTTTTGGCGTTGTTAGGGTGGCATCCGGAAGATGAGCAGGAGATCTTTAGTATGGAGCAATTAATTCAGGCTTTTTCGTTGGAAAAAATCAACAAGGGAGGAGCTCGATTTGATTATGAAAAGGCTAAGTGGTTTAACCAAAAGTATATTCAGTCGACGGATAATAAGACATTGGCTCAACTGATGTGGCCCTATGTAAAGGCCCATGAATACGATGTATGTGAAGAGTACCTTGAGCAAGTGGCAGCTTTAATGAAAGAGCGGGTAACGTTTATTCAAGATTTTGTGGGTCAAGGTCAGTATTTATTTGAGACCGTGGCAACCTATGATATGGAGGCCCTTTCCAAAAAGTGGAAATCTAGTCTTGCGCCCGTGTTTGAACGTTGGATAGCAGCCTATGAAGCTGCGCAAGAAGGTACTTCAATAGAGCAGGAAGAGGTGTTTAAAGCCTTTGTTGCTGAGCAAGGGGTAAAGCCTGGGGAGATGCTTCCCTTGTTGCGGTTGGCATTGGCTGGAACGATGAAGGGGCCTGGTGTTTTTGAACTAGCGGCTACCTTGGGCAAAGAGGAAACCCTTCTAAGGCTAAATAATTTCTTGAAATTTTGTCTTACTATAGAAACGGCCTAATCTTTGCAGAGGAAAACCCCATCTGTAATATCGATATTTAATCCACTTTCCATAGACAACGATACCCGTCCTTTCCCCCTTTGAATCAACATCGGGTACAAATGTAATGGCTTATGCAAAACCGGTTATTTTCCCCATTTCGCCTGACAGCTATCAGCTGGATGTTTGGTTGGATTTTTTCACCTGTTCAAGCGCAGCAAAATGCGTTTGTTTTTTTACCCCCAGGACCTGCCAATCCAAACTCTCATATCGCTGTTGATGCAAACTGTTTAGGGAAAATTTCCAGTGCTCCCCCAACCGTGACTTCTGCGGTGGGTGCAACCATAACGCTTAGTCAGTTTTCACCAGATAATAACTTCAACTATTCGGATGAGTGGATTTTGGGGTCAACTGTGCCCGTACTTTGGGATGTAGCAGATGATATGGGGCATTCTTTTCAGTTTTCATATGTTGCTGTGATGGTTGATGTTACGCCACCCGTATTTGATGTGGCATCGACCCCCTCCATTTTATTTGTCAATTCCATCGTACAGGTGCCCCCTTTGGGTGCTATTCCGGTGATGGACAATTGTGAAACGCCCATTACGACTACTTTTAGTCAGACCACTCCTCCACCCATTTGCTCATCGGGTACCTTTATAAGAACCTGGGTAGCGACTGATTCCTCCGGAAACGCTGCTACTTACACCCAGACCATCACTGTATTTAGGGACTCACTTTTGCCAACACTGACGGTTTTGCCTCAAAATGGATCTGCTCCTTGTGAAGAGCTGCCTGGTGCGTACACGAATTGGTTGGCACAGCAGATGGCTGTATTCAAAGCAGTGGATGCGTCAGGGATTCAATCCTACAACAACAATGCGCCTCCCGCGCTGGCGGACTGTCCGGTGCCCGTCACTGTTACGTTCACGGCAACCGATAATTGTGGTTTTTTTCGAAGCACTACGGCCGTTTTTTCAAGCATGGATACCAGTCCCCCAACTGTATTGCAAGCGCCCCAGGATACTTTTGCTTTTTGTGATCAATACAATTCGAGGTTATCGTCTTTTATACAATCCAAAGCAAATGCGCAGATAGCAGAGGCTTGTTCGCCCTTTGTCGTCTGGACTATGGAGATTGGGGGGATTCAATACGATTCTGTGCAATTATTTACAATATTGGCAGATTCCTTAGCGGTAAATGCTTGTCGGACGGTTCAGGTAGGTAATCAGGTGTTGTCCAATGTCAGGGCCTATCTTGATGTTGATTTTTATGCAACCGATGCCTGCGGTAATGAGGCGTATGTTGGACAAGGCCGATTTGCGGTGCTGGACACCCTTTCCCCTGTTGTTGGCACGGTAGGCACGGTAACCGAAGAGTGTGGGGCTGGAAATGACCAGTCAAATTTGGTGAATTGGATCAATCAGCACGGTAATAATACGGTAGCAGATGCTTGTTCCCCTACCAGCTGGTTTAATTTTTCATACATTAGTTCGGATGGACAGTCTGGTACTGGTAGTTTTAATTCGGGGCCTTATCCAACTATACCCCAGAACGATTGTGCCTGGTTTGTGGATGTTACCTTTCGGGCAGCAGACCAATGTGGGAATATTGGGGAGAATGTATCTCGTTTTCAGTTGATTGATACAACTGCGCCGATGATCATTGGATTTGCAGACACCACTACTATTTATTGTCCAACTCCTATTCCCAGTTCTTTTTCGGCTACGGTAACGGACAATTGCAGTCAGGGTCTTGTAGCAACCTATACCACACAGTTTGCCGATACGATTTGTTCAGGCAATTACAGTTTGAGGGTTTTTTGGACTGCGATGGATGCCTGTGGTAATGTGGGAAGCCGTACACAGGTTTTTTTGATACGAGATACGGTTGCTCCGCAGTTTACGCTCGTGCCGGCCAATTTCACTGTAGGTTGTGACAGTTTTCAGCTCTTACCCTTGCCAGTGATTGGTTCTGAGGTACAAGCCACTGATATCTGTGGTGTATTACAAGGTATCAACTACATTGCATTTAATAATCGGAGCCCTGATCCTACGGTTTGTGGCCATTATAGTTTTGAAATAACGAGGCGGTATACGGCGACGGATCAGTGCGGTAATACCCGGGTTGCAATCCAGTTGATCTCTGTTCGGGATCTAACCCCCCCGACAGCTGCAATTGCATTGGCCGACACCTTGATTCCTTGCCAGAATTTACCATTAGTAGCAGCGATTCCTCCGGCGGAGGACAATTGTAGTCCGATTCTAACTACTCCGGTAGAATTTAGCCGTGCCATTTTGGATGGCAGTTGTGGCGGCAACTACACTATTGTGGTGACATGGGAGGCAAGGGATGTTTGCGGAAATAAAGGATATTACAGTAGGAATTACCAGGTGGTGGATACGATTGCGCCGATGATTAGCGGGGTTCCGGAGGATATTACGGTTTCCTGTGAAAGTATTCCAGCGCCTTATTCTTCTTCCTTGTTCACGTTAACGGATAATTGCGATGCGGCACCGGTGGTTAGTTTTTTAGAAACGGAG
>CANHDG010000032.1 GCA_947459365.1 Saprospirales bacterium | reverse complement strand
CCATCCATAAAATCAGGATTCAGCGATGTTCAAATTGAGCGGTGTACGGTCAACAATTGCAGAGAAAATGGAATAGTCTCAATCGGATTTGATAATCAAAATTCAGACTATTATCAGCATTTTAATTTTACAATTAAGGATACTCGCGTATTCGATATTTTGGGTTATTCGAATCCAACCCATAAGGGGAGTGGAATTGTGCTTTCACAAATTGACTCGGTTCTGATAGAGCACTGTGAGGTATTCAATACAGGAAACTCAAATACCGCTTGCGGTGGGCCAGGAGGAATTTGGGTTTATTCTGCAAACCGCGTAATTATTCAATATTGTGAAAGTCATCATAATTCTTCTGGACAATTGGGAGGGTGTGATGGATTTGGTTTTGACTTAGATGGTGGTGTCTCTAATTCAATAATTCAATATTGCTATTCACATGATAATGATGGTCCAGGTTTCCTTCTTGGAAATTTTTGGGGTTCCCGACCTTGGCTAAACAACCAATTAAGGTACAATATAAGTGTTAATGATGCTCAAACAAATAATAGCGCCATCACACTTTTTACTTCTTCGGGTACCATCTGGGATGGTTTAAAATTTTACCATAACACAATTTTGGCATCCAAATCAGAACTTAATCTTACCCCAACCTCCTCCGCTTTCCAGATAACTGATTTTGGAGATTCCATGTCAAATATTGAGTGCTACAATAATGTTTTTCAGACTAAGGGTGGACTACCATTAATTTCAATACCAGCTACATTTATTAACAGTCAACCGAAATTTATTGGAAATTTATATTGGTCATCTGGATTTCCCTTCTCTATGTATTACGGACAACAAGTCAACTCATTAGCAGACTTCAGGTCCATGGGAGAGGGTTGCGAAAACCTTTCAGGTGTTGAGTCAGGCATAAATGGGGATCCATTGTTATTAGGAACCACAACTGAGCCCCCTAACTTGTATCCTCTTCCAAATGTAGATTTAGAGTTTGGGAAATTAGTGGAGAATTCACCCGCGATTGATGCTGGAAAAGACTTGTCAACAATGCTTAACCTTCAATCTGCATTGACTGATTTTTGGGGTACAACGGTACCGGTAAATGGAAATCCTGACATAGGGGCCTTCGAATTTAATGAGGTGTCCAATGTTTCTAATCCCAAAGGAATGTCGGTGTCAGCCTTAAGGGTAGTTCCCAATCCTATTCTTGGATCAATCAATCTTCACCTTCCGTTTGAAATTACTTCAACTGACAGCTACAGGATTTTTACGTCCCAAGGAATGCAAGTGCTTCGGTCAACCGTTGAAGATGCTGGTGGAAATAAAATGCAAATTAATGTTAAGTCATTGGAGGCGGGCTGCTACTTCTTAGAATATTTAGGTGTACTTGGGACATTTTATTGTAAATTTATTTCCACCGGTTTTTGAAGTTAGTGCGGATTATTGGAAATTATTTGGTAGTATTAGAGTGTTCATGGCTAGCCATAAAAACCCCAATACTTTCAATTTTCTTATCCTCCCCGTTTTTTTACAGTATCCTTGTTTGGAGAGGATGGTTTCGATGGGGTAGTTGGTTTTCGTTCTTCCCACTTTTGAAAGTGGTAATCCCTTGCTTCATTGGGCTTATTGGGAGGTGTTTTGGTAGGTGGTGGTACCTGCACCGGATTTCGAGTGGGCACTTCGCGTTTAACAGGAAGGGGATTACTTGGTTCCTTTGGGGGCGCCCAATCTTTTCGTTGATTGATTTCTCTCGTTTTCTCGATCTGAATTTCTTGTTTAGATTCTTGATTGGCCTTTTTGAGACTGGGGTATTTTCGGCTGTTTTTTTCCAAAAACAAGGCTTCATCCATCGGCTTTGTTGGATTCCGAAGGTTGTAATCGGTGCGCTTCTGCTCAAAATCCGCGTAGGTAATCAACCGTTCTCTCAGCCCATTATCTGCCTTGAGGAAGGTTTCAGATAATACCGAGCGATGCCGCACTTGCCAATTTTTTACTTCCATGGAAATGGTCGTACCAGATCGACGATGGTGGTGGTAATGTCGAACGAACTGCTCCGACAAATGGCTGTAGTGGTGGTGATGGTGGGGGTGTTCAAAGTACCAATGCATGAAATGGTAGGAAGGTAGATAGATGATCACCCAGCGGCTACCATAAAAGTAGCCTCCCCAGTTCCACCACCATGGATAGGGATACCACCTTGGATACGGTTCCCACCAGGGGTAGCCAAACCAATAGAAATAAGGTGAAAGTGGCACTTGGCCCGTCCAGTATGGATCATTTCCATACCAAGTATCCGCTAACGGCAGCCCAGCTTGAGGATACATTTCCTGCGCATACGCTTCGCTTGCCTGTTGCAATTCAGTTGCTGCCTCGGGGTTGTTCTCTAGGGTTGCTTTCCAATCGTTCAATTCTTCGGCATGCGCGCGGGCTACAACCGCGTGTAAGGAATCCATGGAACGAAGTATTCCAAGGGAGTCTTTGCGATAGGTATCTCCTACCAATATTGTAAAACGAAGGTCTTGGTTGAGTAACTCCACCACTTCTGGCTGCTGAATGAGCTGCGAAAAGGCTTCCTGAGTGTGAATGGGGTAGTCCATCAATTGTTTGGAATACGCAATTTGAGCAGTTCGGGTAAGTTGGTAGATTTTCTCGATGGTGGATGGATTGGATTGGACCAACTCAAAAGCCCTGGACTGGGCATTGGAGGGGAGTATTTCCAAGGCTTTGCGGTGTTCGCCCGGTACCTGTTCTTTCCGTATCAGTTGGTCCAATAGACCTGGATATCGGTTCAATTCATAAAATAAGATCTGATCTTCTTTGGGGAAATCTTCAATGAGGGTTTGAAACGCTTGGCTAGTGCGCTCTTTCATTTCCTCCAATTGAATGAGGAGCGAGGGGTACTTGGTGGCCTCTAAAATAGCCATTCGCGTTTTTTCAGGGTAAAGGACCAATGCTTCGATGGTCTGCTGGTTGGCAATGGCCAACTCTTTCAACAAGGCCTCTTCTGGTTGTGCAATAAGCTCAACTTGAGAAACGGTAGCCAGCACAAAAACTGCCAGAGTTAGACTGCGTATCTTTATCATGGTATAAGAATTTTCCCCAAATTTGTCGGAAAAATCCAATTACCTTACTTTTTTTTATCATCCTGGTTACTGATTTTCATCAGTTGGACCATTCATTAAAATTCAAAGGCCGCAATCACTTTTTCTGGGTAAACCTCCTCTTTGCGCAAAATTCGCTTATCTAATTTGGGCTCTGGCACTCTCAATAAGGGTTGGTGCACCGATAAACCATCGTCTTCGTATTGGTACAACTTCCATTTTCCATCCTCAAATTCCAGAGCGGTCATGTGTTCTACCCAGTCACCACTGTTGAGGTAGATAACACTCGCCCCATTTTTTGCTTCTACCGTTCGGATCTGTGGAAGGTGGATATGTCCGCAAATCACGTAATTATACCCTTTTTCACCAGCAAGATCTACAGCGGTTTGCTCAAAGTCATCGATAAATTTAACGGCACCTTTTACTTTCTTTTTTATCTTGGCAGAGAAAGATACAGGCTGTAAACCAGCCATTTTGCGCATAAAATTGATGGTTCTGTTTAGTCGGATAAGTAAATCGTAGCCTTTTCCGCCTAACTGTGCAAGCCACCTTGCCTGGTGAATACTGGCATCAAAAACATCCCCATGGAAAACCCAGTGGCTTTTTCCGTCGATTTGAAACACAAGTTTATTTCGAAGATGGATATCTCCCAATTCCAACTCACCGAATTTGCGAAGTAAATCATCGTGGTTTCCAGTCAGGTAGTAAACCTTGGTACCTGAAGTGGCTAATTTTAAAATCACTCGAATTACTTCCAAGTGGGATTTGGGGAAGTAATTTTTTTTGAACTGCCACATATCGATAATGTCCCCGTTCAATATCAAAATCTTCGGTTTTACTGATTTTAGATATTGATAGAGTTCATCTGCATGGCATCCATAAGCCCCTAAATGAAGGTCTGAGAGAACGACTATTTCCGGTGTGCGTTTCATACCAAACTAGGATTGTGTTATTTATCACAAAAGTAGGGTAGTATTCCTCAGAGGGGTGTTAAGCCAATATTAGGTTTTGTTACCTTTTTTGTAAAGGCGGGTTTATTTCAGTTCGCCTAATTGAAGAAGGGTGTTTCTGGACACTTGAAATTGGGGATCCACTTGGAGGGCCGCTTTAAAGTCGGCGATCGCTTCTGCTCGCTGGCCTAAATTAAATTTGGCAACACCACGATCATGTAAAACGGAGGCGCTTGGAGGTCCTAAGGCAATCGCACGATCAAAGGAGGCGATGGCTTTTGTATATTCTTTTAGTTGCAAATGGGTATTACCGATTCGAACAAAGACCTCAGCATGTTTTGCTGGTGGAAGTAGTTCGAGCGATTTTTCAAAATCCGGGATGGCTTTTTTGGGTGCGAACAGGGTATAAGCTGTTCCCCGGTTGAAATAAAAACTTCCTTTTCTTGGATCGATTTTTATTGCTTCTGAAAACATCTCAGCCGCTTTTTGGTGTTCATTTCTGGATCCATATACATTTCCAAGGCCCTCATAGACCATTGCGTTTTGAATTTTGGCCTCGATAGCCTGCTCAAAACAAGAAGCTGCTTCTTCAATTCGACCGTTTTTCCCATAATAGTTACCCAAATTGGCTAGTATTTGACCGTCCTTGGGATACTTTTCAAGAGCGCTTCTCCAAAGAGATTCAGTATCTTTCCAAACTTTTAATTGAGTTTGGGTTTTGTAGCCCCACCAAAGTGCGAAACCCAGCATGACCAACCATTTGCCGTACCTTCCAAGTTGTTTAGATCCTGTAATCCAGTCAATTCCGAATCCAACACCCAGACCAACCCCAATGTAGGGCACGTAGCTGTACCGATCAGCCATTATGACCAAACCGACCGATAAGAATTGTGCCACCAATACCACGGTAAAAAAGTAGAACGCAAAAGAAAAGAAAAATACCTTACTGAAACGTCTGGACCATACGCTTAAAAAGACTAAAGTGGAAAAAATGAGTACAGAAAGCGGAAAAATAATGGGCAATGTGCCACGGTTAATACTGGCTTCAGGGTAGGGATAAAAGGGTGAAAGCTGAAGTGGAGCAAAAAATTTAAACAAATACTGGGTCATCCCGTACGAGGCGTACTGTAACCGCTCCCAAATCCCAAATTGAGCGGCATTGCCCGTAGCAGCCTTAACTCCTTCAATGTTTGAAAAGATCCCATGAAAATTACCACCAGCTTGAATATCCACGGCGATCCAGCCAACCAGTAGTCCCGTCAACACGAAGGGTATTTTTTCTTTCCAAATTCCAATGCTTTTGAAGGATCTGTTTTCCCATTCATCCAGCAGGAAAAGAACAGGCACCAGTGATACAGCCATTGCTTTTGATAAACAGGCCAGTACAAACAGCAAAAAGCTACCGATCCACCATATTGGCCGCTTATCTCGTATATACTGAAGGTAAGAAATAGCGGAGAGCAAAAAAAACAAGGTATACAATACGTCCTTTCTTTCCGAGACCCAAGCCACCGATTCCACGTGCATTGGGTGAATCAGAAATGCCATTGCAGCAAAAATGGAGGGAAACCACTTTCCTCTGGTAAACAGCATTAGGAACAGAAATACCAAGCTGCTATTGAGGCTATGAATCAACCGATTGGTTTGCAAAAATGGCTTTGCAACTTGCTTAGACAGAAACGAATCTCCCGCACGGTTTCGATCCCACTGTAAAGTAAGTATGGTCAGCGGGTGGTAGTTGAGCGCGATAGGTGTGTTCCAAATAGTGGACTCTGATTTTACCTTTGGTTGGAGGACCAGAGGGTTTTCGGTCACATACAGTTGATCATCCCAGTCCAGAAAACGGTGTTGCAAGATGGGCTGGTGTAAGAAGATGCCAATCATAAAGAGCCCTACTGCAACAAAAACCGAAAAAAGAATGCTCTTATTGTCCTTTTCGACAGTAATAGCTTCGTTAGTGGTTGTCTTCTTCACTTTAGTAGCCATATTTCTCTAATGCATGGTGAATGTTAAAGAGGCAGAGAAAGTATTCGGCTTAAAAATCTTCAAAATAAACCCTTGCGTTTCGGTTGACATTGCGTTTCATGCGGTCCGCATCTGCAGGATTATCCCCATCAAACTCATTTTGGGCGTTTCGTTTATAAAGGGCAATTTCCCACTTCGGGTTGTTGATCTCTCCCCGGGCAGTAGAGTGCAGCATAATATAGTCTTCTCCCGCGAGGGTTGGATTGTAAAATAGGAATTTTACATTTCGTTGCACGGTTTTTGGGAAATTATAATAAACCCAAATTTCGTAAGGTGGGGCTGCAGGATCATCTTCAACATGGATTAGATCATCTGGTTTACCATATTTCATGTAGGTTCTCCCACGGTCGGTTTCAAAACCATAGCGGAAACCGCTCTGAAAAAGTTTGTCCACCACATTGGCAGTTTCGATGTGTTTTCTCCAGGCAATTTCGGGGTTATTGGGATCTATTTTTATGAAATACCGAAATAGGAAAAAACGCATGGCTTCTACATCGCCTTTTTTAAGGATGTTTTTCAGTTCTTCCGGATCATCCCCCATATTTACCAATGGAGAGATTGCTTTAAGGCTGTAAACAAGGGCTTTCTCGTCCAATTCTTTTACAAATTGACTTTTAATACTCTCAGCGTTGAGGGTGGAGTCAGGAAGGTTTAGGTAAGGGTTACTTCTCTGGAAGGCTAATTTTCGACTCGTGAGCAGTTCATTTTTTTTAGAGCGCAGCTCCACTGTTAGCACATAGTTTCCAGTCTCCATTCCTGTTATATCCACCTCCGCTAGTCCTACATCGATTAAGCCCGGTTTTTTCTTCAAATTACCAACTGATACTAGCTGGAACTGATCATTACCTAAGTCTTTTTCGATAATATATCTAAAAAAATAGGTGGGATCTGTAACAACGGCGTTCGTGTAGTAAACTTCGGTGTAAAAGGCCAACTTAGTCGCGGACTTTTCATAAAAGTTAAAGGGCAGTGGCTCTATTACATAGCCATTCTTATGAAGTGGATGCTTAATTTGACTAGTGTCTTTAAAGAAGCCTCTGAGTAAATGGATCTCTGACAAAAAGAGAGTGGGTTGAATGTTGACTACAACAGGTTTAGAATAGACCACAAAATTGCCCGGAACGAGCAAGTCAGTTGCCTTAATCTCCAAGGTATAATTTCCGTTGGGCACTGCTAAGCGACGGACATCCAGGAGCACATTTGGAAAGGGGATGGCGGGGCTATTGAGTTGGTATTTATCAAAAGCAACAATGTCCTCTCCTTTTTTGATAAGGATAAGCACTTCTGCCCCAGCTTTCATGGTAAGGCTATCCACCCGTTCCCAACTAATGGAGCCGGGGGATATTTCCAAATAAATCTCTAGGTACGGCTCTTCCGGGGTGGCCATCACGGCGTACGAAACGCCGAGGTCCAGGGCATTCAGCTTGATTTGTTGAATGCAAAAAGCTAGGATGAGGAGGAATACGGTTCTTTTCATGGTGAAGGATCAACTTTGGTGTACCTATTTGGCGGTAGGCGTATTGGGCTCATCGTAATCGAGCCCTTTTCCCCAGTACCGCATTTGCTGAATTATCCAGTGTTGTTTTTCAACTAAGGCAGGTGTGGCTGCTTTTGGGTTCAGCCTTAGTGGACTTGGCAAAATGGCGGCGAGCATAGCGGCCTCTTTCCGGTTTAAGTCCTTTGCTTTTTTCTGGTAATAAAATTGAGCTGCCGCTTCTGCTCCATAGATTCCGTCTCCAAACTCAATGATGTTCAGGTAGGCCTCCATGATATCTTCTTTTTCCCAGATGAGCTCAATCAGCAGAGTGAACCAAACCTCAAGTCCTTTACGGATCCAGGTTCTACTCGGCCATAAAAACGCATTTTTAGCTGTTTGTTGGCTGATGGTGCTTGCCCCCCGTTTCTTTTTCCCCTTTTTATTAAGCTTGTAGGCTTTTTGAATGGCATTTATATCAAATCCATCGTGTTCTAAAAACTGTTGATCCTCCGAGCAAACCACTGCAAGTTGAAGCATGGGGGAGATTTCCTCAATGGATACCCAGTCTTTTTTCCAACGGACTTCCCTTTCTTCTTCCTTCATTTGCTCGATGGTTCGAATGACCATTAAGGGGGTAAAAGGAATTGGCAGAAACCGATAGAGAACTGCAAACGCTAAACTTAGGCCAACGAACCAAAGAGCCAACTTGAAAACCAATCGCAGGAAGTAATATTTCCAGCGAATCACCTGGTTTTGATCTCTAGGTAGTTCTCTGTACCAGAGACGAAGTTTGTTTTTCAGCCAGCTGCTCATAGCCCGAAGGTACGTAAAATCCTAGTATCCCAAAATTTTAAGCATGGATTCGGAATCCTGCTCTTGGAAAATTTCCCAATCGGTGAATTCTCCATAATAATTTCGGTCAATCAAGATATGCTTCGGAGATGGAACCAGGCAGTGTTTTAGTCCGCCATATCCACTTAAGGCTTCTTGATAGGCTCCCGTATGGAAAAAACCAATGTATAGAGGTTCATCAACTTTTTCGTCGTATACTGGTAGATACACTTGATTGATATGCGCTTCAGAGTTGTAGTAGTCAGCGTTATCACAGCTAATTCCACCGATATTCACCCGCTGATATTCTTTGTCCCAGTGGTTAACGGGTAGAAGAATGAAGCGCTCTTTGATTCCCCAGCTATCGGGTAATGTGTTAATCAAAGAATTATCGAGCATGTACCATTGTTCGGCATCGTTTTGTTGTTTTTTTCCAATCACCGAAAAAATAGTAGCTCCGCTTTCACCCACGGTATATTTACCAAACTCGGTAAAAATATCCGGTTCTGGAACTCCTTCACTGTCGCAGGACTCTTTGATCATCCGGACAATTTCATTGACCATGTAAGCATAATCATACTCAAAGCCCAGTGAGTTTCGGATAGGCATACCGCCCCCGATGTTCAAAGCGGTCAGGGTGGGGCATTCCTTTTTGAGGGCGCAGTAGGTCTTGATTCCTCTCTTTAATTCACTCCAATAGTAGATATTGTCCTTGATGCCTGTGTCAACGAAAAAATGGAGCATTTTAAGTTGAAACTTCGGATTATTGGCAATTTTTTCTCGATAAAAGGGCAAAATTTCACTTGGACGGATACCCAATCTTGAGGTATAGAATTCGAAGTTGGGTTCTTCCTCAGTGGCCATTCTAAGCCCGATATTACAGGTAGCACCGTCGGCCAACAAGGCGTCGTAGCGTTCAAGTTCTTGTGGATTATCGCAGACAGGGATAATGTTGCTAAAGCCCTCTTTTACCAGCCCCACCACTTTTTGTACATATTCCATGGGTTTGTAACCATTGTGCACGATGATGGTACTTTTATTGATACGACCCTGTTTGTATAATCGCCAGACTAGGTCAATATCAAAAGAGGAGGACGTTTCTAGTTGAGTCCCATTTTCAAGTACTTCATTCAGTATGAAGGAAAAATGAGAGCTTTTTGTACAGTAACAGTAGACATATTTACCATTGTAATTGTATCGCTGCATCGCACTCCGAAAGAGTTTCCGGGCGGTTTGAATTTTTTCGCCAATTTTGGGTAGGTACGTTAGACGAAGAGGGGTGCCGTAGCGTTTAATTAGTTCTTCTACATCAATCTCGTTAAATAAAAGCCTGTTATTGCGTAGGCTAAAACCATCCTGAGGGAAATCAAACGTTTGGGCAACGAGATCAAAATAAGTATTTTTCATTGAATTTCAATGGCTTATACAGCCTATAGTGTATGTTTGTGTTGCAAAATTAGCCTTGTTTTTGATATTTTTCGTAAAAAGTTGTTTTGAAGGGAGGTATGGAATAAATGGAGCGTGGTGATGATCATCTACATCAAACCATCAATAGATTGTTTAAGTAGAAGTCTATTTAGTTGGGTAATTTTACCAACCTCATTTAAGTTAGTTAAAATTGGTTCTGGCGATTTCGTTTATTCTTTTAATGAGGGGGAAATAAAAGTGTGATCCCTGTGAAGAAGCACTGTTAATTTATTGCAAACTGCACATTGAATTTGATTTTGGCAGTACATTTGGGGTTACTTTTGCATCGATTTTAATCGGTTGTTTTTACCACATACAATTTATTAAGCATGGATAAGAATAGAAAAATTCAAGTTGGACTTGTTTCCCTTATTGCGTTACTACTCATTGCCAATCTATTTGGAGGTGGCTTCACAAAGTGGTTCGGAAAGTCGGAGGCAGATCGTATTCGCGAAGCTGCTGCTTCTGGAATGGTAAACACAGAGGCTACCTCTGGAAACATCCCAGGAACAAACGTCAACCAGACGCCAGCACCTACAGGACCAGTCACTACCATCCGCTACGACAAAGACAAATACGAATTCGGTGTGGTGGATGAAGGGGAAGTCGTAAAGCACGCGTTTAAGTTTACCAACACTGGTTCTGAGCCATTGGTAATCAATAACTGCAAAGGCTCTTGCGGTTGTACGGTTCCTACTTGGCCACATGAGCCAATTCCTCCTGGTGGAACAGGTGAAATCATGGTTGAATTTAATACCAAGGGAAAACCCGGTAATCAGAGCAAGCGTGTGACTGTAACGGCCAATACCGTACCTACAGATACTTATTTGGAAGTAGCAGGGGAGGTTCGCGGTCGCGAAACACCTGCAACGAAAGGGAAATAAACAACCAAAGGATATTACTAAAATAGAAAGGCCGGCGCTCCGAAAGGAGGTCGGCCTTTTTACTTACTTTAAAGAGGGTTTGGGACCCTGCATCAAAGGTAATGGATTCCTTTAATCCAAAGAAGTTAAGCACTCTTTTTTGCAAGAATGCCCATCCAGGATCCAATTCCGGAGAGCAATCCTCCTATAAAGCCGGTCAGAAAAATAAGTTGACCATAATTGGCCCCTCCAAGTAGGGTGCCCATTTTGGTGGATAATTGGTGCTCATTCTGAAAGTCTAAAAAAAAGGCTGTAGCCGACCAAAGCATGAAACTACTTAAAAAAGATAGAAAAAAAGCAATTCCAGAGCGGAGTGGGAAAAAATAGGCGGCAATAAATCCGGCTATGCTACCAATCCACCATGGCGCTCCTAAAAAAGAGCTACTACCACCGAGCAGGACTATGCCTGGAAGCAAAAATTGATTGAAAGGGTTGTATTTCATATCAAAGGATCATTTAACTTGCTTTAAACACTGTTTTACCAACTATTTTAGAAGAAGGAGCTTCTTCAAGTTGTTTCCAGAAATTCAGTTCATAATATTCCCCATTTATCCAGTGGTTCATCATATTATCGTAATACTTACTTCCTGGATTCCCGGATTGACCACCTGGGTAGACACCGTAGGCCTTGATTTCAGGACCCAGTTCCACGATCATCCGCCAGGAGGGGCCATGTTCTTTTTTAATGGCATTCAGGGCATTGGGATTGCCTCCGATGGGAATATTTAAGATGCTAAATGGAGCTAGTCGCGCAATGTGGTGCACCGTAAGCGCGTTTTGAGTTCCCCACAGTAGGTCTTGCTCTTTCTGTATTCTTGCTTTTTCTGACATCCCTAAAAAAGCTTGGGTCACGATTTCTCGAGCCCCTTCAATTGTTGGGCTTACTTTTTGATCAAAGATGGGGTGGCTTGGTTCTTTTTCCAACAATTCAATAAATCGCCAAGTTGGAGGAAGCTGAATGCTAATTTTTTTTTGTTGAAGCTCGAATACTTCCTCAAAGGTGGCATTATAAGTGGAATCAAACCACCATTCAAACAAAGTAGGTGCGGTATAATCCTTTTCGTACCTTCCGTTCCAAGTTTCAAGCGTAGCCAAGAGTTCCGTTTGCGCTGGGTTGAGGCGACTTTTGTCGAGCAACCGAAGCAGTTTTGGCAAAGCCTCCAAAGCTCGAAGGTTTAGGTTGGAACACTGCATTGCTTTCATTGAGTCAACTGTTGCTCCCTGGAGGTTATTCAGTAAGTTCACCGCTGTTCTGCCCCTGTAATGATCCCATGATCCGTTTGGAAAATAATATGGATAATCAGGCTCGGTTGAATTTTGATTGGCAGAAGTGACAAAACCCCTTGCTGGATTGTGCATTTTTGGAAGTTCTTCATGGGGAATATACCCTCTCCACTGGTTGATTCGCTTGCTTCCATCTTGAATAAATCGGCCTTCTTCTCCTTGGCGAATAGGGAGGTTTCCTTGAACCGTGAGGGCGATATCGCCTTTTTGATCTGCAAACAAGATGTTTTGGGCTGGGGCAGCAAAGCCTTTAATGGCAGCAGCATAGTCTTCCTGGTTCCGGGCTTTGTTTAAGCTTAGGAATCTAGACAAAGCTGGATAGTCGTCCGGATCGTGTGGGCTCCAGCGCAGCGCGCAATCATGTAGAGGATGACTAGGATCGTTATAAGGCACTGGCCCCCAAATTGTATATCGGATCGTATCGGAGATGGGATCTTTCTTTCCATTAATAGAAATGGTTTCTACCCGAAGTTCTGCAGAAAGCGTTTCGCCATCCAGAACATAAGCGGTGCGCTCAGGGTTAGCCCATTTTATTTTGTACCAGTCTTTAACGTCCGCCCCAACATTCGTAAATCCCCAAGCGATCTGCTCATTAAAACCAATAACTACTCCTGGCAGACCTGGCAAGGCAACCCCGTAGGTATTGATTTCGTTTACATGGAGGTGCACCTGAAACCAAATGGAGGGTAAAGTAAGCGCAAGGTGGGGGTCATTGGCCAGGATAGGATGGCCAGAGGCAGTTTTGCTACCTGCCAGGGCCCAGTTGTTGCTGCCATTTATGACCGGATTGATTTCGGGCATATTTCGGTCTTCGGTCCCCATTTGTACCCCTAATGCGGGTTGAGTGGAAAGTTCCTTGCCCGTTGTATTGGAAACCTGCATGTAAGGACCTGGTATAATGGCTGCTTGTTTGGGATTCCAGCTGGGATAGAGCGCGTCAAATAAAGTGGTGCCCAATACATTTTTAGTGTTGGAGGCTTCCAGATCCTGGTCAAAGTTGGCTAGGTTATCTGCCATCGCTTCCATGACCATTACGGACTTTAAATTGTTCCAGGCCTCAGGCCGGTAACCGATAAGTTTACATTCTACAGGAAGGGTTGCATCGGTCATCTGGTCGATGTAGGCATTTACTCCCTGAGTGTAAGCAGAGAGCAACTGGAGGGTTTCGGCGGACTTTTCCCAGGCCTGAAGATCGCGTTCAGCTGCCCAAGCTAAGCCCCTTCTTCTGGAGGATAAATCGATCGGGAGGGTCCGCTCTCCAAGTATTTCTGAGAGGGTACCTGCTACCTTTCTTGCGGTGATATCCATTTGAAAAAGGCGTTGTTGCGCCGTAATATAACCCTGCACCCGAAACGCATCTTCCAGGTTTTGAGCAAAAATATGCGGAACCAGCAAATCATCGTACAGTACCGTCACCTCCTCCTGAATGCCAGATAAAGTCAGCGCAGCTGGAATTGGAGCGGCTGTGTAAGGTTCTGCGTTTTGCCAAAAGCCAGAAAAAGGATTAAGCAGCTTGCCAAAGGCCGGCAATCGGGTGTTTCCAGCCTGAAAAGTAGAATTCAGGGCCCAGATTATACCATAAAGTACAATTCCAAGCGCAGTAAGTTTAAGCCATTTCATAGAACCATTTTTTCGATAAAACATTAGATTGCATCAAGCATCCTCCTCTAATCATGCAAGGTTACAACTTATTCAAAAAAAGGAGAGAATCCTGAGCTGATTTTTTCTAATAAAAAAAGCCACCCCGGCAAAACACCGGGATGGCTTTCTATAATAAGTTTGACTTACCTAAATTAGTGGCAAATCATCACTTTAGTCATAGTTGAACCTTCGTTAGAAGTACGAACCCACAACATGTACGTTCCAGAAGGCAATTGACGAGCGTCAAATGTCAACTGACCGTTCTTGAAGTTCTTGCGAACTTCTGTGTTCAAAGCGCGTCCGTTGAAATCGATCAATGTTGCAGCAACCGTTGCATTTTCTGTAGCAAGATCCAAGTTCAAGCGAACCAAATCCGTAGCTGGGTTTGGAGTTACGCTCAACTTAGCAGCTTCCAACATTTGTGGTGCTTTTGTGCTTACAGTTGGGTCGTAGCCAGTCTCGTTCAAACGAGTTACAACTGTTGCACCGCTCCATCCGCTGTACAAGTTGTCCAATGCCAATGGAGTGTGAAGACCTACGCGAGCACCTCCGCCCAATGTGAACTGGCCGTAGTATACCTGGTTAGTGAAGCTGTATGCAATAGAAGTGCTGTCTGCACCACCAGCAATTGCTGGGTTGCGGTCATACAACAAAGAAATGTAATATAAGTGATTTGGCTTCAATTCTACCTTATCACCGTCGATTGGAACCAATTCTACGCTCACCAAAGAGTCAGCCTTCAGACCAGCATTGAACTCGTAGTCGGCAAAGGCAACGAAGGTAAGGTCGCTAAAGCCACCGTTCAAGTCGTTAGAACCGTCATCGTTCGCATCCGCATCGTACAACAAAACGTTTACTACGTCTGCTGCTGCATCACCAGTTGCTACTGCAGCTGGGTTACCGATACCGAAAGTAGCATATTGTGCTTCCATGCCTGCAGGACCAGTCTTAACCATACCTGCACTCTGGTATTTGAAACCAGAAGCGATGAAGGTAGCCAAGGTTGGAGCAACACCTCCAGCGCGGAGCGCTAGGTTGTCTGTTGCATAAGTGAATGGAGTCAAAACGAACTCGCGAACAACCGTGTCACCAGCGGCACTTGCCTGGTCAGCAGTGTAAGTGATGGTGTACTTACCAACACCAGCAGTAGGCTTGTAGAATGGGAATACAGCCAATGTTGCGCTGTCAACTCCTAATACTTCACTGTATGTCAATTGAGTCTGAGTACCTCCTGGTTCATCGATGGTAGCGCGGAACTGGAATTCCTGTTCAGTACCAGAGCGGTTTACACAATTTACAGTGATCAGGTTCATGGAATCTGCCTGTGAAACTGGCATAGCGTAGCTGTACTCAGCAGTCGCATCGTACAAGCTCAACAAGCGCGTGCAGAAGGAAACAGGGATACCTGCAGCGATTGCAGCAGACACCTTTGCACCTGCATCACGGCTAAGGAAGAATACAGGAATGGTTACAAACTGACCGTTTGCACCTGCACCCAAAGGAATTACGGTACATTCAGTAGTTCCAGCTGCGCTATTATTGAAGATAACTGCAGCAGCAGCTCCTTTTTTCTGAGCGTTGCGAGCTTTTAAGCCAAACTCACAAGCGCCACGACGCAACAAAGCGATTTTACCAGTTAAGTCATTTGCTAAAGAGTCGCAAGCCAAAGAGTCACCATTGGTAACCCCTTCACCCCATGCTGCATCCCAGCACTGACTTGTCTCAACTGGGCCGCCCCATCCGTTGGAGGTTTCAAAGCCACAATCAACCCCTTTTTTCAGGGTAATAGTTTCTGTTCCGATGGTCATATCTAATACGAAGATACCATCACTCGTGAACTGAGCCTGTGCACCTACCGCCAACATGGAGGCGAACAGCATAGTAAAAATTCTCTTCATGGTGAGCAATTTTTTATTTAAATGTGAATTGTTTGTCGGGGCAAAGATAGCTTGTCTTCCAAAAAATCAAACTTTTTTGATTAATTTAAGACAAATTTTTACCACTCCTCACAAAACTAAAGTATTTCCAGTGAATTATTGCCTTCTTTGCGGCTTCTTTTTCAACAAAATATTATGAAGAGGCTTTTTTTTATTCATTTATTCGCTGCATTTTCAATCCTTTTGTCAGCTCAATCGTATTCTCGGGTACGAATTTCCTTAGACCAAAGAAGTCTTTCCGAGCTGGCGAAGCTGGGTTTAGAGGCTGATCATGGGGAAGTTGAATCAGGCAGGGCCTTAGTTACAGACCTATCTACCGAGGAGATTGCTTTGCTTAAGTCGGCAGGCTTCCCATTTGAAATTCTGATCGAAGATGTGAAAAAATGGTATGTTGAACAAAATAATCGCAAGCAGCTTCTGAATGAAAGAGAAAATTTGAGTTGTGGGAGTCCCTCTAGGCCTAAACGCCATTATCAAACTCCCCAGAATTATTCGGTGGGATCTATGGGTGGCTATCCTACCTATGCAGAGATCCTAGCGGAATTAGACGAGATGCATGCCAAGTATCCCAATCTTGTTTCTGCGCGAACTCCTATCAGTGATTCCCTGCTTACGCACGAGGAACGTCCTATTTGGTCGGTTAAATTATCTGACTTCCCGGAGCTGGAAGAGCAAGAGCCGGAAGCGCTTTATACTTCGTTGCACCACTCTCGCGAGCCAATGAGTGTTACGCAAATGCTATTTTTTATGTGGTATTTGCTGGAAAACTACGATTCCAAGCCCGAGATTAAATACTTAGTCGATCATACCGCATTGTATTTCATCCCTTGTATAAATCCGGATGGTTACCTGTATAACGAACAAACGGACCCTCAAGGGGGAGGTTTATGGAGAAAAAACAGGAGACAAAACTTAAATGGCACTTATGGAGTAGATCTTAATAGAAACTACGGTTTTCAGTGGGGAGCGGATGATATTGGTTCCTCTCCGAATCCCAACTCGGCTGTTTACCGTGGTCCCGGTCCGTTCTCTGAGCCTGAAACCCAGATGGTGCGTGATTTTTGTCTTGCTCATAATTTTCGCTTAGCCCTCAACTATCATGCGTTCGGCAATTTGTTGATCTACCCGTGGTCTTACAGTGACGCAGTGGCGGATCCCGCTTTGCCTTACCTGGGTGGTTTATTGGTTCGGGAAAATAACTTTCGCCAAGGTACGCCGACTCAAACGGTTGGCTATAATGTGAACGGTAGCTCGGATGATTGGATGTTCGAAGCCCTTTCTGCGTTGAGTTACACCCCAGAAACGGGTCCGGCCAGCTTTGGATTTTGGCCACCTGCAGATACGATCGATGGTTTAAATAAAGCAACTCAATGGAGCAACCTTGCCTTGGGCTGGAGTTTACTTCGATTGGGAGTCGCTACGGATTTAAGTGGAGATGAAATGAACACCGGAACTAACCTGATTCCTGTTAAAATTCAACGATTCGGATTTGAGTCCGGTCTGGTAGAGGCTTCCCTCGAGGTGCTCTCCAACGAGGTGCTCTCTATTTCACCTTCTTCTATTCCTCTGGATTTAGAGTTTGGTCAGGATACTGTGGTTTATTTTACGGTTGAAATGGCAGAGGCTTCTACGCCTAACACCAATCTCTCGGTTGTTTTTGCTATTGATCAAGGAGGGTTTACACTCCGGGACACGGTTCAAAAAAACTTGGTAAATGGTGTTCGAGTCTCTATTTTTGACGATCCCATGAATAACGCCAGTAATTGGATGGGAGCTTGGGCAACCACAACGGAGCATTTTGTAAGCCCACCTACCAGCTTTACAGATTCTCCATTTGCAGATTACACCAATAACAATGAGGTAAGCACAGAAATATTGGAGCAGATTACAATTCCTGAAGGTGCTGTACGCCCTCGTTTGGAAATGGATGCCCGCTGGGAGATTGAGGCAGGGTATGATTGGTTGGTGATCGAAGCGATTGACGTACAAACGGGATCCATCACCCCCTTGTGCGGGAAATTTTCGCATGCGGGTTCACCTTCTCAACCCCCTGGCATTCCACTTTGGGACGGGACTCAAGTGCAATGGGTCAAAGAATCACTTGAATTGGATGCTTTCGCAGGAAAAACCATTCAAATCCGATTTACTTTGTATTCGGATTCTGAGATCGTGAGAGATGGTTTCTACTTTGATAATCTATCACTCACTGTGGTTACTAGCCCAAGTGGATTAAACGAGTCTTTGTTTGAAAAATCAATCCTCAAGATTCAGCCTAACCCAGTTGTCGATTGGTTATCTGTTATTCAGGAGGGTCAAGCCGTCCCCGGTACTTGGACGGTGACCAATTCAATTGGACAGCTTGTAGATTTTCGGGCGATAGACTCAAACACAACTACCACATGGAAAGTGTACACTGGAGATTGGCCTGAAGGTATATATTTTTATCAATGGCGCCCTTTGGGAGGCAACAAAACTGGAAATCAAGGTATCTTCCTAAAGCATTAACAACCTAAATCACAGGCAGGATTTGTAAATTACATAGAATTCTGCCTGATTTTCCTTTAACCTTCCCCATATGATGCGTTTAATTCGCTTATCTTTTGTTCTAAAATTAGCCTTTTGGGTTCATTCAGGTGCAATAGCCCAGGTAGGCCCACGTCTATTTTTGGATTTTCCAAGTTTTTATGCGGTTTCTACGGATGCGCAGCGCCTCACGAATAATGTAGGCCTGGGCACTGATCTTTCCATGAATGTGGCAACCCATCACTCCGTAGTTCGAATAAAAGGCGGAAGCACCTTTACCATAGATCCCCAAAGCAGTGATTTGCTGGCATCCTTATCTACTCTTCCTTTTTTGTCGTTGGAGGCGGGTGTAGGTCGATATCGGTCCAACGGGAATAAGTGCGCTCGAACCCACCGTCCAGCATTTACGACGATGGCAAAAGCAGGTGTCAGTCATTTCTTTTCTACAACTGGTGATGAAAACACAACGTTCTCGTCGACCGACTTTTCACTCGGTGCAGAGTTGGGGTACTTTTACATCCGAGACATTATTCGCAATTCGGAGCTCTTTTTAAGTGGGAACTATTTCTTAAAAAACCAAGTAATTCAAGTGGAAATTGGGTTCCGCAATTTTTTCAACCTGAGAGGAAGAAGAGACTAAGCACATTATTTAGGCTCCACTTTTCCGGTTACAGGTACCATCAGCCAATTCTCTGGATCAAAATTGGTTAAAATGCTGACGATACGATAAAATTCGCCCGCGTCAGCTGCATCGTGCAAGACTGTAATGGCGCCATTCTCGCCCGGTGCGATGCTGGTTTTGGGCCAATCGAGTGTCAGGCAATGGCAACTTCCTTTTGCCTCGATTATGAAAAGAGGTTCTGGACTTATATTTTTGAATTGAATTTCAAACGCCCTTGGCTGCCCTTGCTGGAGCTCATTGAATTCGACTACTCGATGTATCCACTCTACTTTCCCATTATTTTGGGTAGGGTCAGCAGGAACCATGCGTTTAGGCGCCTCACCGCGCTTGGGAGGTGGACCTAGCTGGAAACTGGCAGGAAGGGGTGTTACTTCCTCCACTTGTGCAGGGAGTGGAAGGTTAAAAAAAAGCAAAAAAAGAGTGGTAGCGAAAATATTTACCAAGTTCATGGTCGAATTAGTTAGGTTTAGCCTGAAAATACAGGATTCCTTTTTAGAATACACTTATGTCCCTCTAAAGAAATCACAATGGCTGCAAAGATGGGGTCCCTTCGGGTATTCTTACAAGAGCATTGTTGCAATTTTGTTGGAAAGTGAACAAAGCAGTCATTGTGATCGTTTTGATTTCATACTACATACGAATTGACGCGGGGATTCCGACTTAAGGTTCGTTTAACATCCTTCATTATGCGTGATTTTTTTCAATCCAAACCGAGGTTGCTTTGGATTTTACTTTCTGGCCTTTTTGTGTCCAATACCTTGATTGCTGAATTCATGGGGGTTAAACTGTTTTCGTTGGAAAAAACATTTGGCTTCCCAGAGGCAAATTGGACCCTGTTTGGTCAGTCGAACCTCAATTTTACACTTTCTGCAGGTGTTTTACTCTGGCCAGTTGTGTTTATCATGACAGATCTGATCAACGAGTATTATGGCCGGCGGGGTGTAAAAATATTGACGTACATGACAGCTGGACTCATCACTTATGGGTTTATTATGCTGACCTTTGCGATGGAGCTTTCTCCTGCTGACTTTTGGCGGACTGCCCATATCTCTCCAGACTGGTCGGAGGCCCAGAAACAGGCCGCATTACTTCAGGTAGGCGATTATAACCAAGCGTACAACCTTGTATTTGGCCAAAGTCGTTGGATTATTTTCGGATCCATTGTTGCTTTTTTGCTAAGCCAATTGGTGGACGTTCGCGTGTTTCACCAGATAAAAATGCGAACGGGCGAAGGGAAAATTTGGATGCGTTCAACTGGTAGCACGTTGGTTTCTCAATTAATTGACACTTTTGTGGTCGGAATTATTGCGTTGTACTTTGGACTACATATACCCTTGGCACAAGTAATAGCCACTTGTGTAATGGGATATTTATACAAAGGTAGTATCGCCCTACTTCTTACGCCGGTCATTTATGCCCTTCACGGGGCCATTGATGGTTATTTGGGGCACTCCCATGCGGAACAGATGAAAGTTGAAGCCGCTAAATAAGGACTAGACCGATCTCAAAAAAGTGGAACCTTGTGCTTTTGCTCTCCACGCTTGAAGTATAAGGTCAGCTACTTCAGAAGGTGGTCTATTTGTTGTATCAATTAGTAGGTCGTAGTTTTCTAGGTTGCCGCAATCAACCCCATATTTTAGTAGAAATCGAGCGTTTTCACTTTCTTTTCTTGCTTGGATTTTAGCAACTGCTTCCTCGGCAGACTCGTATTGTTCACTGTTTCTACCTGGGTCAGACATAATGCGAGTTACTGCAACGATTGGATCCACTGCCAAGTAAACCTTGAAAGATTGGGGTAAGAAATGCCATGCCAGTCTGCTGTCAACAATATAACCCTCTTCTGTTTGGTTCAAACCGATAAATACGCTGTCTATTTTTTCATCAATGGAGGGGTCCGAATCTGCCTTTCGATTCATTTCGAGGGTGTCCATTCCTAGTTCTGCGGCGAGTTTTCGTTGAATCTGGCCTGTAGATAGGTAGGAGAAACCTGTTTCCTGGCACAAAATTTTGGAGGTGGCACTTTTTCCACTTCCCAGGTCCCCGGTTAAGGTTATTTTAGTGATTGGTTGCATGCAGCCGATAATGATGTTTGAAAAAGTGCGCAAAAGTACTAGAATCGATTACTTTCGCAGAAAATTTAGGCAATAAATGAAAAACAAACAT
>CANHDG010000031.1 GCA_947459365.1 Saprospirales bacterium | reverse complement strand
GCGCCTACTGGTGCCGTTACGGGTATGCCCGCCGGACTTTCCTACACTTGTGATCCACCGAACTGTGAATTTTTGGCTAATTCGTTGGGATGTATGCTGATCAGTGGTTCTCCTGCAGCTTCGGTTGCTCCTGGCGATTACGAAGTGGCGATCCAAATCACTGCTTTCTCCTTGATTACGCAGACCTTGAATTTCCCTGCCGACTTGGCTCCGACAGAAAAATATTTTGTCTCTATTCGCAGTGCGGGTCAGTGTGCAAGTGGAACCAACGACCTCGCTGACTATATCTACGAAGTTAAAAATGCCCCCAACCCATTTGCTCAATTCACTGAGATGCGCCTGGATGTGGTGGTTGCTGGCCAGTACCAATTTGAAGTATTCAACCTTTTGGGAAAAAAAGTACACGCACAGACGTTGGACCTTACCACAGGTATGAACCAATTCACGTTTGATGCTGGTGAGTTGCCAAATGGCACCTACTTCTACACGATTGGGAATGGACAAGGACGTCTAAGCAACACGTTTGTCATCCAACGCTAACTAAATTGACCGCTGCCAGTAGAACAACCGTTTGTTGGACTGGCAGCGTTGTTTTTTCCCTAAAATGCCCTTATTGGCAGCTTTTTTGGGCTGCTTTTTTAACAAAAACTACCTGCACGAACATGGTTGATCACTTGTTCCAACCCCACGATACATTTTTCCTGATTGCTGGCCCCTGTGCGATTGAAGGCGAAGACATGGCCTTTGAAATTGCGGAAAAAGTTCATGGTATCTGCCAACAGCTAAATATTCGCTATGTCTTTAAAGGAAGCTACCGGAAAGCCAACCGAAGCCGGAAGGATTCTTTTACTGGTATCGGAGACGAGAAAGCGCTGGATATCCTCCGTCGGGTTGGTCAAAAATACCAGATTCCTGTGACCACCGATATTCACTCTGAGCCGGAGGCCGCTATGGCAGCCGAATACGTAGATGTGCTCCAGATTCCAGCCTTTTTATGCCGGCAAACGAGCCTGCTGGTGGCGGCTGCACAAACAGGTAAAGTGGTTAATATCAAAAAAGGCCAGTTTATGAGCCCAGAAGCCATGCAATTTGCCGCCGAAAAAGTCCGGGAAGAGGGCAATCCTCAGGTCATGTTGACGGAACGCGGTGTCATGTTTGGTTACCAAGATCTGGTGGTGGATTTCCGTGGGATCCCCGTTATGCAGTCCTTTCAAGCACCGGTCATCCTGGACTGTACCCATTCCCTTCAACAACCAAATCAGGGCTCCGGGGTTACCGGTGGTCGCCCTGCTTTGATTGAAACCATCGCCCGCGCAGGAGTAGCAACCGGGGTGGATGGCCTATTTATTGAGACCCACCCCAGCCCCGCTTCTGCCAAGTCAGACGGAGCCAATATGCTCCCACTCGATCGATTGGAAGCACTTTTGGAGCGGTTGGTGCGAATTCGTCAAGCCATTCAAGGTTCTTAATCTGATGCAGGTGCACACTTTGCGCATTACTTTGGTCGCTTGCCTAGTCCTGCTGGGAAGTAGTCTGCTTTCTGCCCAAATGGAGCGGACCGTGTACCAGACCTTCAGCCTGGACTCTGCCAGTACCTTCCAACTCGATTTGGTGGGATTTACGGAAGTAGAAGTCAAGACTTGGGCAGGGAATACCGTGCTCTCCGAGGTCCACATCCAGCTATGGGATGCTTCCCCGGAAATTCTGGACTTTATGGTAGAAAATGGCCGTTACCGTTTTTTATTTGAAAAAAAAGGAATGGTTGCTCGACTCGCTTCTGAGCAGCGGGATCGAAAATTGGTGAAAACCAAACTCAGCAATGGCGCCGTCTGCCGGGAGGTTACCCGGTTAAAGCTATTTGTGCCCGATCTGTACGGCTGGACCCCTGAATTGGATCCAGGAAGTGATGGAGTTGTTCGGAAAAATTCTCCGGAACTTTTTCGCTGGGTAGCCGGTTCGGAAGAGGTCGTCACTCAAGAGCAACAAAATAAGTTTACCCTGATTAAAACACTTCAATTAAAAAATTAAGTGCTTATGGAGGTGATTGAAACCAATGGTCCAGTGGTCTTCACAGGTGATGTCGGAGGGGTGCGCATCGGTCCGGGCAATCCCGTGGTGCCTCCTTGCCCTCCCCCCGATATTCAGGTGGAAGACTGGCTGCAATCGATTCAGCTGCTTCGGGAGCTGCCTGCTGAACAGCTTTTCCTAACGCACTATGGATTAGTGGAAGACAAAACAGCGCACCTGGATGCCTTGGAGGCTGTGCTCAAAGACTGGGCCGAATGGATGAGGCCCCATGCCGTAACTGGTACTGCCCCAGCAACGATTGTTCCACAGTTTGAAGAATATGTCCGTGGCCAGCTACAGCAATCCGGTGTGGAAGCCGCGGTATTGGAAAGTTATGAAAAGGCAAACCCCGCCTTTATGTCGGTGGCCGGTTTGCTTCGTTATTGGAAAAAGAAAGGCATCTAGTGATAGCAAAACTGGAAAATAAATACATCTTAATCGTCGGAGATGTGATGATTGACCGCTATTTGCGTGGACAAGTGTCCCGCATTTCCCCGGAAGCCCCGGTTCCAGTGGTTCGATACCAATCCATTGAAGATCGCTTGGGAGGCGCCGCTAATGTGGCCTTGAATATTCATGCTCTGGGGAGTATTCCTCTCCTCTGCAGCGTGGTTGGAAGCGATGAGGACGGTAGGGCATTGGCCTCTCTTTTACCTAAGTCTGGCCTGCTGGACAAGGGCTTGGTGTATTCCTCTGAGCGGGTAACCACCGTAAAAACCCGAATACTAGGTAACCACCAGCAAATGTTGCGCATTGACCAGGAGGATGATTTTGATCTGAATTGGCAAGAAGAGACGGCGCTTTTGGAGCGGATTAATGAACTTCTGGATGCATTCCCTGTTGCAGTCGTTGTGTTACAAGATTACAATAAAGGGGTGCTCACTGCCAGCTTGATTCCACAGGTGATCGAAATTTGTCAGAAAAGGCAGATCCCCGTGGCGGTCGACCCCAAGAAAAAGAACTTTTTTGCCTATAAAGGAGCTTTTTTCTTTAAACCAAATTTGAAAGAAATCCGAGATAGCGCCCCCTTCCCTGTAAAACCGGAGCTCAACTCGCTCCAGCAGGCTTCGGATTTTTTGCGCTCCGAGCTCGAAAATACCTGGACGATGATCACCCTCTCCGAACAAGGTTTGTTCCTGGATACCCAAGCGGAAGGTGGAGGGCAGATTTTTCCCACTATTCCAAGAAATATAGCCGATGTCAGTGGGGCTGGTGATACGGTCATTAGTGTGGCTGCTCTTGGCATCGCAGCAGGGCTCTCTCCAGCCGAAATTGCTTGCCTCTCCAACCTCGCTGGGGGGCAGGTCTGCGAAGTGCCCGGGGTAGTCCCAGTAAACAAGTCCCTCTTAACCGCAGAATGGGAAGCAACCTGCGCTTTTTAATCTTCGGTTTTTAGGTTTTTCCAGAAAAGAGAAGAAAAAATCCTATCGGAGTGACCGTAGCTCCGACCATTCCACCCATCTGCTGCCAAAGGCAAGCAGCACCGCTGCAGGGAAAAACAATAGGAGCTGAAATTGCCAGTTTCCGATCAAATAGGGTAGCAGCATAACCAAAACCACCAGTCCGCCGCTGAAGCCTACCCAACGGAGTAGGGTTTTCCAAGTCGGTAGAAAGTCGTAGTGTTTCCAGCACAAGCCTACCATGGCCAGTGCGATAAATCCTTGCGTACTTACCGATGCCACCGCCGCCCCATACGCCTGGTATTGGGGGATCAGCCAGCTATTCAAGGCTAGATTCAATAAGATGGCGAGAATGAAAAATCGGTTCATCGTCCCTAATCGCTCATCTGCCGTCAGCAAGGTACTGAAGATATAGGTGGTGCAAACCGCTAAAAAACTCCAAATAAGAATACCTAATACGTCCGCTCGATACAGTAAATCACTTTTTTCAGGGAACATCAAGGCAACTAGTTCGTGGCGGTAGGCAAAAATGGCCCAGCTCGCCGCCCAACTCCCCGTCCAAATCAACTTAAAACCAAGGCTCCCCAACGGTTCCACCGGACGTTTTTCTTTTAATAACCGCCCAAACATGGGAAGCAGCAAGGTGGCAAAAAGGTAGCCAAACATGTTCAACGCATCCAATAAGCGGTACCCTCCAGCAAATACATCGGTGTGGTAAGCTCCATCCGGAAGCCAGCGCTCTAGTAGTACACTATCCAGCCGACTGTAAGCGCTCATTAACAAGACTACCAAAGCATAAGGCAGGCTTTTTTTAAATAACAGTCGAGCAATGGGCCATCCCCGCCGACCTTTTCTTAAAATATAAGGGTCGAAGGCAATCTTAGTTTTACGCTGCAGCAAACCAAAGACCAGGCCTACTGTAACCAACAGCGCCAAGGTCTGAGCCAGGGCAAACCAAACTACCGGAAAAGAGCCGTTTCCTTGCTTCTGATGCCAAACAAGTACCGCTCCACAAATAAGCAGCATCAGCAACTTGTCCAACGAAGATAATAGGCTGTCCAATCGGTAAAACCCTAATCCCGACAGGTTAGAACGCAAAAAAAGCACCAGCTGAACAAGCACTTGGTTGATTAACAAGACCGCCAACAAGGTCAAGGCGGCTCCTTCGTACCGACCCACCAGCCAGGCGAGCAGAAGGGCAGTGGCCATGTAAAGACCACCCAACAACAATTTGATTACCAAGAAACTGGGGTAATATTTTTCCAGCAAATGCGGAAAACGGCTCACATGGCGGGTGTTAAAATTTTGTAAGCCAAAATCACTGATAATCTGAAATAAAAAGGTCCAGTTGAGTAGGGCAAAATAGAGCCCATAAGCCCCCGGTTCGGCCTCGTTCTGCACCCTGAGGTCCACCCCAAAAATAAACAAGGGCTTGATCAACAAGTTAATGAAGATCAATAACAAGAGGTTGAGAACAAAGGTGCGCTGCAAGTGGGCTTATAGTTGAATCGTGTACGAATAAGTGGTTGACGTGCTGGCAGGCGCTTCTGTTTCAGAGGTGTTGGGTGTTGAAGTGACCGTGTAGGCCACCTGAAACTGGGCGGGTGCCGGCATAGGGGCTGGTTGGGGGGCTGGTTTTTTAAACTGGATTTTTGCTTTTTGATGAAACAGGACGTGTACTCCGCGGTTTTTTTCCACCTCAAATTTCAAGAGCCGTACGACCCGGCAAGCCTCCTCATCGCAACCATGCCCGATACCCTGCACAACGCGGGTAGCCACGACATTTCCCTTGAAATCGATGTCATACTCAACCCAGACCATCCCCTCAATGCCCCCTTCCAGGGCAGTGTCAGGGTAGCGGAGGTGTTGGTATATGAATTCCGTCAGGGCTTTTTGACCACCGGGGTAAACCGGTTGGTGGATAAAGTGTTTCGATTTTCTTTCTCTTGGCACGGTTGTAAAAATTTTGTGTAGGCAAACAAAATGCAAAAGTAAGGAATCCTGCCTTACCTTTGCCCCGTGCAAAAAATACTCATTCTCGATTTTGGTTCGCAGTACACTCAATTAATCGCACGGCGCGTGCGGGAGATGAACGTGTATTGTGAAATTGTCCCCTACAACAAAGCGCCCGAGCTGAGCGACGATATCTTAGGGGTTATTCTCTCCGGAAGTCCTTATTCTGTCCGCCAACCCGATGCCCTTCGACTAGATTTAAACCAGTTAGTAGGCAAAAAGCCCGTATTGGGTGTTTGCTACGGGGCGCAGTTAATGGCCGATTTTTATGGCGGAGAGGTCGCGCGTTCTGAAAAACGCGAATACGGCCAGGCATTTATTGAGCAAAATTCGCCGGACGATCCTTTTTTCAAAGGAATACCGGCTCGTTCCCAAGTGTGGATGAGCCACGGCGATTCGATCTTGAAATTGCCCCCTCAATTTGAACTATTGGCGCACACGGAAAGTATTCCTGTGGCTGCCTACCGCTCCAAAACAGGTGCCTTTGATTACCCGGTTTACTGTCTTCAGTTTCACCCGGAGGTTTACCACAGCCTAGATGGTTTTTCGATGTTGAAAAATTTTGTACTGGGGATCTGTGGATGTGCTGGTGATTGGACGCCTGCGCATTTTGTGGAGCAAACCATTGCCGATTTGCGGGAGCAAATTGGTTCTGATCATGTTATCATGGCCTTATCGGGTGGGGTAGATAGCACGGTGGCTGCTACTTTGCTGCATCGGGCCATCGGGGCCAACCTGTATTGTTTTTTCGTTGACAACGGTCTGTTGAGGAAAAATGAATTTGAGGAAGTACTGGCCTCTTACCAGGGGATGGGCTTAAATATTAAAGGAGTCGATGCCAAAAACCGGTTTTGGACCGCTTTAGAGGGCCAAACAGACCCTGAGCAAAAGCGGAAAACCATCGGCCGCCTCTTTATTGAGGTGTTTGAAGAAGAGTCGAATGCGCATCCGGATGCAACCTGGCTGGGTCAGGGCACCATCTATCCCGATGTTATTGAATCGGTGAGCGTGCATGGTCCATCGGTGACCATCAAAAGCCACCACAATGTTGGCGGATTGCCCGACCGATTGAAGTTGAAAATCGTGGAGCCTTTGCGCATGCTTTTTAAAGATGAGGTGCGTAGGGTAGGCCGTGAGTTGGGAGTGCCCGATACCATTTTGGGTCGGCATCCGTTCCCGGGTCCAGGATTGGGCATCCGAATTTTGGGGGATATTACCCCTGAAAAAGTGCAATTACTACAAAATGCAGATGCTATTTATACTGCTAAATTGAAGGAATATGGTTTGTACGACCAGGTTTGGCAGGCAGGAGCCATTTTATTGCCCATTCAGTCGGTAGGTGTCATGGGCGATGAGCGTACGTATGAGCGTACCTTGGCTCTCCGGGCTGTGAACTCGACCGATGGCATGACTGCGGAGTGGAGCCGGCTGCCGTACGAGTTTTTGGCAGATGTTTCTACCACCATTATCAACCAGGTACGAGGTATTAACCGGGTGGTGTACGATATCTCCACCAAGCCGCCTGCGACGATTGAATGGGAATAAAAAGGCGCCACATTTTCCCACTGAAGCGCTTGACGGCCTCGTTTATCAGGAAACGAGGCCGTTTTTTTTATGCTTTTTAAAAGAAAAACCAGGTTTGACCTTTTGTGGACTGTATTTGTCAAAAGAAGGGCTTTTTTTCCATAAATATTTATTATCTGAAAATCAGCAGTTTACTCATGGGGGCTAAAAAAATATATTAATTAAGTGGGAGAAAGTGGGAAATTATGTCAAGTAGTAGTAAGTTTGTGGTCTGAATCACAGGTTTAGGTCTTTTATTTTATTGGAAAAAGAAAAAGTAAAGACCGCTAATCATTTTTTAAAGTCCCTCACTCACGCACGCCATGAACCTCATAGGCGAATATCCGGTCTCAATGGACGAAAAAGGGCGGCTAAGAATGCCGACCGCCCTACTTCGCCAGTTAGCTGCCCCAGGCAACGGGGAGGCCGGTTATGATTTTGTGGTGAACAAGGGATTTGAGCAGTGCTTAACGTTGTATCCCAAGGTTGTGTGGGATGAGTTAGCCCTTCGGATTAATAAGTTAAATCGTTTTAATAATCGCAACCGGATGTTTATGCGTGCTTTCTACCAAGGCGCAACACCGGTTTCTACCGACACCGCTGGACGTATTTTATTACAAAAACCCTTGTTGGATTATGCCGGGATTTCTGCGGAAGCCCTGCTGTTGGCGATGGATGACCGGATTGAAATCTGGTCGCCCGATCACTACCAGTCTTTATCCATCAACCCGGATGATTTTTCTGATTTAGCCAACCAGGTATTGGGCGGCGGCGAAGAAGGCATCGGGGAGTTTGATCTTCCGAACTTCTAGCAAGAACCAACATGAACACACCCAATTTCTCATATCACGCACCGGTTTTATTACAGGAATGCTTGGACGCGCTTCCCTTGAGTAAGCCATGTATTCTGGTCGACGCCACTTTTGGCGGTGGAGGACATGCTGCTAACATTTTGTCGAAAATGGCAGCCGGCAGTACGCTCTATGCCTTTGATCAGGATGCCGATGCCCTAAAGAATGCCGAGGCACCTCCTTTTAGCGAGCGAGCAGATTTTCATTTTGTATCCTCTAATTTCCGCCACCTGAAGCGGATGTTACGGGCAGAAGGTGTTCGACCTGGCAGTGTGAGTGGCATTTTGGCCGATTTAGGCGTGAGTAGTTTTCAGTTGGACACGCCTGAGAGAGGTTTTAGCTACCGCTACGATGCGGCCTTGGACATGCGTATGAATACCTCGGAGGAAATCTCTGCCGCAACCATCCTGAATACCTACCAAGCAACGGAGTTGCAGCGGGTTTTTGGGGAATACGGAGAGGTTCGCAATGCAAAAACCCTCGCACAGGCCTGTGTGGAGCATCGGGTGGCAACGCCCTTTGCAAGCACCGGCGACCTGGTTCGCCTCTGTGATCGCTTGTACATGGGTGACCGGATGCGGTATTTATCCCAGGTGTTTCAAGCCTTGCGAATGGAAGTGAATGAAGAGGTGGATGCGTTAAAATCGTTTTTGGAGCAAAGCCTCGAAATGCTCGAAGAAGGTGGGCGATTGGTGATTATGACCTATCACTCCATTGAAGACCGGTACGTAAAGCATTTTCTAAAAACGGGCAATTTTGAAGGGGAACCAGAAAAGGATTTCTTCGGTAATATTAGCCGGCCTTGGGATTTGGTGAATAAAAAGCCGATCGAAGCGACACAAACTGAAATTCAAGAAAATCCACGCGCTCGCAGTGCTAAACTGCGGGTGGCTGAAAAAAGAAAAGGATGAAAATACCCAAGGCATTTCAATGGAGCAAGTACTCTACGGAATGGGTATTTGCCAATTTCAGGTTTGTATCCTACATCTGTTTTTTGGTGCTCGTGTACATCGCCAACGCGCACCTAGCCGAAAAAAGTGTTCGAGAGATTCAACGGAAGGAAAACGAGATCAAACAGCTGAAATGGGAGTACATCACGATAAAAAGTGAAACCATGTTCAAATCCATGCAATCTCAACTCGATGAAAACCTGGATGTGGACCTCTATGAAAATGGACCTAAGGTCATCGTGGTAGAATAACAGCGGATAAGCAGGGGTTTCCCCTGATAGAATACAAAAGAAGCAAAACGACTTAACAGCGTATGTTGAATATCAAAAACGAAGTACTCGTGAGAGTCTATCTCGTCGCCGGAGCAGTCCTCCTGGTGGCGATCGTTATTGGTGTCAAGCTGTTTACACTTAGTGTCACCGAGGCAGCCAAATGGCGGAGAAAAGCCGATGAGCAATTCCTGCGCTGGGTAGATGCCCCCAGTGACCGCGGAAATATCCTGGCAGATGATGGGAGTCTGCTCGCTACCTCGCTTCCCTTTTTTGATGTGCACTTCGATGCGAAAGCAGAAGGCCTCACCGAGGAGGCTTTTAACGAAGCAATCGATAGCTTGTCGTATTTACTTGCCACCTACATCGATACAAAGTACACGCCCGGTGCCTATAAAGACTTTTTAATCTCACTCCGAAAAGCAGACCCAGAAAAAACCAAAGGGGTGCGCTATGTGCCCATTGCTAAACGCCTTTCCTTTACGAAGTTGAAAATGCTGAAGGAGTTCCCGCTCTTCCGTTTAGGTCGGCACAAAGGGGGACTCATCGTTGAGCAACGTCCAGAACGAGAACGGCCTTATAAAATTCTGGCGCACCGGACCATCGGATACGTTCGGGAAGATGTGCCACCCGTTGGATTGGAGGGTAGTTTTGATAATGTGTTAAAAGGAGCGAGTGGCCAACGACTAATGCTCCGAGTGCCTGGGGATTATTATATTCCCTTGAATGACCTGGCGGAAATAGAATCAAAACCCGGCAAAGACTTGGTTACTACCCTCGACATTAATATTCAAGATGTGGCGGAGCGCTCTCTCCTGAATGCTGTGGAACGACACGATGCCGACCATGGCTGTGCAATTGTAATGGAGGTAAAAACGGGGAAAATTCGGGCCATCGCGAATATCGGGCGCTCCAAAGAGGGCTTCTGGGAAACCTTCAATTATGCCATTGGAGAACGAGTAGAACCTGGTTCCATGTTCAAACTGGCTTCCTACATGGCGATGCTGGAAGATGGGCATATTGACGACTTGCAAAAACGAATTCCCGTGCACCAAGGCAAGGTGAAAATTTATAATGAAACGTTGGTGGATGCTGAGCCGCACTACAAGGATAGTATGTCCCTGATTCAGGCATTCGCCCTCTCCTCCAATGTGGGCGTCGCTACCCAGGTTCAACAATATTATGGAGCAAATAAAACCCGGCAGGCGGCTTTTGTTGAGCGTATGCACGGATTCGGGCTTAGCCTGCCCACCGGTATTGAAGTAGGCGGGGAAGAGCTTCCCTTCCTGAAGAATCCCAATGCTTCCAAGGACGAGTGGTCTGGTACCACGCTGCCTTGGATGAGTATTGGCTATGAACTGCTAATTACCCCCCTGCAGCTTCTTCAGTTCTATAATGCCGTTGCAAACGACGGAAAAATGATGAAACCGTACCTGGTACAACGAGAAGAGCAATTTGGTAAGGTCCTCAAAGAGTTCCAACCAACCGTGGTTAAACGACAAATTGCCTCCGATCGGACAGTCCGCAAAGCTAAAGAGCTCCTGAGAGCTGTGGTGACAAATGGCACAGCCCGTAACATTGACCAAGTAAATTTCGGGATAGCTGGAAAAACCGGAACCGCTCAACTTAATTACCATAAGCTCAAAACAACCAATGGAATTCGATACCAGGCTGGTTTCTGCGGCTTTTTCCCCTTCGAAAATCCCGTCTATTCTTGCATTATCGTAATAAGTGAACCCAAGTCAGGAGGTTACCACGGTTCTGAGGTGGCCGCACCGGTATTCAGGGATATCGCCCGTGCCTGTTATGCGCTCAAACCGGAGCTACATGTCCCCCTGAATTCAACGCCAGCCCCCCCACTCCGCGCTACTCAACTCCCCGCTTATCAAGCAGGAAATGCAGAAGATCTGCGATCGGCTCTTAAATGGCTTGGCTTAGATTGGATAGAAGAAAAACCGAAAAACACCGAATGGGCCATGCTGGATGTACACTCTGCTGATAGCCTGTTACTAAATAAGCGGACAATTTCTGACAAACTTGTACCCTCTGTGGTCGGAATGGGTCTGAAAGATGCTGTTTACTTGCTCGAAAACCGCGGCTGTAGGGTCAAAGCTCAAGGAATCGGAAGGGTAGTGGAACAAAGCCTCCCCCCCGGATCCCGTGCAGACGGCCGCACCTCAATCACCCTTTATCTGGAATAAATACATCAATGATACTCGCTCAACTCCTAAAAGAAGTCCCCGGAATTCGCCAAATACAAGGCACTCTGGAATTGGATATTCGATCTGTCACCCAAGATAGCCGTCGGGTACAGCCCGGTGATTGCTTTGTGGCAGTGAAGGGGTCTGGAAGCGATGGACACGTTTTTATTAACCAATCTATACTAAAAGGAGCGGTAGCGGTAGTCTGCGACCCTTCTTTTGATGCCTCCTCCATTTTGCCAAATGCTGCTGTTACCCTGATCCAAGTGGAAGACACAGCAATATCACTTGGTTGGATGGCCTCCGCCTTCTTTAATCATCCCAGTCGCCGAGTGAAGCTCGTGGGGGTTACCGGAACCAATGGGAAAACTTCGGTAACCACCTTGCTTTGGCAGTGCTTTACTCGGCTGGGATACACCTGTGGCCTCATCGGAACCGTCGAAAACAGAATTGGACCGGAAATTGTGCCAAGCACGCATACCACGCCTGGCTCTGAAGACTTGCACCGTCTTCTGCACCAAATGGTAGAAAAAGGCTGTGAATACGTCTTTATGGAGGCCAGTAGCCATGCCATCCACCAGCACCGAATCGCTGGAATCCAGTTTGCTGGTGGGGTCTTTACCAACCTGACCCACGATCACCTGGATTACCACAAGACGTTCGCCGCGTATAGGGATGCCAAAAAAGGATTGTTCGACCAATTGCCCGCTACGGCTTTCTGCCTGACCAATGTAGATGATAAAAACGGCCTTTTTATGACTCAAAATACCCGTGCTCGGATAGTTACCTACGGAGTTAAGCGTGCTTGCTCTTACAAGGCAAAGGTAATCGAGTCATCGTTGACGGGCCTACACCTGTTGGTAGAGGGTCAAGAGGCTCATGCGCGGTTAATCGGTAGTTTTAATGCGTACAACCTGTTGGCGGTCTATGGAGTGTGCCGGGAATTAGGGGTAGATCAAGCCACAGCGCTGACAGCCATCAGTGGACTGACCGGTGCAGAGGGACGATTCGATTACCAGGTCGTAAACGATATTATTGCGATTGTGGATTATGCCCACACCCCAGATGCGCTCGAGCAGGTACTTCAGACCATCCTACCGTTGAGAAAAGGAGGTGCCCGAATTATTACAGTGGTAGGGGCTGGTGGGGACCGTGACAAAACGAAGCGACCACTCATGGCCAAAATCGCGGCGGCTTCCAGTGACCAGGTCATTCTGACCTCCGATAATCCTAGAACGGAAGACCCTCAGCAGATCCTGGCTGATATGGAAGCTGGCCTGGAGTCAGCCGAGAAAGCAAGAACCCTTACCATCGAAAACCGAGAACAAGCCATTAAAACAGCCGTTCGACTCGCCAACCGGGGAGATATCCTGTTGGTAGCCGGAAAAGGCCATGAAAAATACCAGGAAATTATGGGAGTGAAACACCCTTTTGATGATAAAGCAATGTTGACCAAGTACTTGGCAGCCTTGTGAAAACTGCCCCGGGCCACCGGGTTCGGGGCAGTTCACCGCCTAAACCAATGAAGAAAGACATAATAGTGGAGGGACTATTATTAAATGTAGTTCATGTTGGGGGTGTCGAAAGATACCCCCGCCTTTCACAAAATAACTTTAGAAGCTATGCTCTATCATTTATTTGAATACTTGAACCAAGAATACGACCTGCCCGGGGCCGGCCTATTCCAATATATCTCGTTCCGAGCGGGATTAGCGGTTGTTTTATCGCTGATTATCAGTATTCTATTTGGGGGGCATCTCATTAATTGGTTGCGCAACGCCCAAATCGGGGAAACGGTTCGGGACCTTGGTTTGGCAGGTCAAAACCAAAAGGCAGGAACCCCAACTATGGGGGGCGTTATCATTATCCTGGCTACCTTAATCCCTTGCCTTTTATTGGCTCGGCTGGATAATATCTACATTCTATTAATGTTGTTTTCCGTAATCTGGCTCTCGATCATTGGATTTGCAGATGACTATATCAAGGTATTCAAAAAAGATAAAGAGGGTTTAAAGGGTATTTTCAAAGTGGCCGGCCAGGTGGGTCTTGGACTCATCGTAGGGGTGACGATGCTGGTCAGCGATGATATTACCGTCCGGATGGATCCAAAGGTGGCAGCTGAAAAGGGCTACGAAGTAGTCAATTCTGTTTACAAAAAAAGTGCTGCCGGTGATTATGTAGAGGCGGTAAATGTAAAGGCTGCAACGACCAATTTGCCATTTTTTAAGAACAACGAGCTGGATTATTCCCTTTTTGTCGGGTTTTTGGGCGATCGAGCACAGGATTTTGTCTGGATTGTCTTTGTAATAATGGCCGTTCTGGTCATTACTGCAGTGTCCAATGGTGCCAACTTGACCGATGGCTTGGATGGCCTGGCAACAGGTGTTTCGGGCATCGTAATCGCTGCCTTAGGTGTTTTAGCCTATGTCAGCGGTAATATTAAAGGAGCAGAATACCTGAATATCCTGTATATACCTCAGTCGGGTGAATTGGTGGTCTTTACTGCCTGCCTGCTGGGAGGCTGTATTGGATTTTTGTGGCACAATGTATTCCCCGCTAGGGTATTTATGGGAGATACTGGCAGTTTGATGCTGGGGGGGATTATCGCAGCCTTGGCCATTGTGATCCGGAAGGAGTTGTTGATTCCAGTGCTTTGCGGTGTTTTTTTGATTGAAAATTTGTCGGTTATCCTGCAGGTTTGGTATTTCAAACACACCAAGAAAAAATACGGTGAAGGTCGGCGTCTTTTTAAAATGGCCCCCCTTCACCACCACTACCAAAAAAATGGAATGCATGAGGTAACCATCGCAGTTCGGTTTTGGATCGTTCAAATCCTACTAGCCGTTGTAACCCTGATCACCTTAAAAATCCGCTAATGAAAAAAATCGTCATCGTCGGTTCTGGAGAGTCCGGTACAGGAGCAGCCCTTCTTGCAAAAAAAATGGGCTATGATGTATTTGTATCAGATAAAAGCCCAATTGCTCCTGTGTATCAACAGCAGCTGGAGCAGCATGGAATTCCCTTTGAGGCAGGTGTCCATACTCCAGAGCGAATCCTGACTGCCGATGAACTCATAAAAAGCCCCGGCATCCCCAACACGGCCCCGCTGATTCAGCAGGCCATTGAAAAGGGAATCCCTATAATTGGAGAAATTGAATTTGGGTTTCGATACGCTCCTGCTTGTCAAATAGTGGCGATTACAGGTACCAATGGCAAAACGACCACTACCAAACTTACGTATCACTTATTTAAAAGTTCCGGCAAACGCGCTTACATGGGAGGAAACGTGGGTACTTCTTTTGCTGGATTGGTGCTCCAAGTGCTGGACGAGCCCACCGGTGAACTTCCCATTTTCATCCTGGAAGTGAGTAGCTTCCAATTGGATGATACTCGCTTGTTCCATCCTCAAGTGGCCATTTTGCTGAATATCACGCCAGACCATCTGGACCGGTATGATTATCAAATGGCCAATTATATGGCCTCAAAGTTCCAAATAACTCGACAGCAGGAAGCACAAGACCTCTTTATCTTAAGTGGATTTGACCCCTATACCCAGCAGTACCTGGCCGAGCATCCTGGGTTCAGCCGAGCCAAGCTGCACTCCGTTTTATCTACGGAGCTCCAAAATGGCTATGTGAGGGTGTTGGATTACGCGTTTGATTTGAGCAGCACGCAGTTAAAAGGGCCCCACAACCATTTTAATGCCGCCTGTGCCATCCGAGCTGCCCTAGAATTGGGTTTGGATGCGTCGGACATTTCGGAAGCCCTGCTGTCTTTTGCTCCACCCGCCCACCGTATGGAGCGAGTGGCCGTTGCAGAGGGAATCACCTGGATCAATGACTCCAAAGCGACCAATGTGGATGCTGTCCAATTTGCCCTTCAAGCCATGGATAGCCCAACCATCTGGGTAGTGGGTGGAACGGATAAAGGCAATGACTACCAGCCTTTGCTGGAATTGGTTCGTCGAAAGGTGAAAGCAATTGTTTGCCTCGGGGTGGATAACCATAAATTGATCAATTCTTTTTCAGACCTCGGACTGCCCCTGGTAGAAACCCAGCGGGTGGAAGAGGCTGTGCGGCAAGCTGCAGAATGGGCCCACCCGGGAGATACTGTGCTACTAAGCCCAGCCTGCGCTAGTTTTGATTTATTCAAAAATTATGAAGACCGAGGCGACCAGTTTCGGGCAGCGGTATTAAACTACCTTAACCCAGCTCATTCTTGATTTAGAAAAAATAAAATATGTCTGTCGCCAATAAAATATCTGCTGAGTTAAAAGGAGATCGGGTCATCTGGATGGTGGTCTTGATGCTGAGTTTCGTCAGCATATTGGCGGTATATTCAGCCACGGGGACACTCGCATGGAAATCCAAAAACGGGGATACCACCTTGTATCTGATTACCCATGTGGTTCGCCTGGTATTTGGTTTGGGCTTGGTCTATGTAGCGCACTTGCTGCATTACCAGCGCTACAATAAAATGGCCCCCTATTTACTGCTGATTGTGATTGCTTTACTGGTCTTTACCCTGTTGTTTGGGGTTCGATTGAACGAGGCATCTCGCTGGATCAGCGTGGGTGGAATTAGTTTTCAGCCCTCCGAATTGGCCAAAATTGTCTTGTTAATCTATGTAGCCCGAGAGTTAACCCGCAAACAAGAGTACATTTCCAGTTGGTCGGAAGCGTTTGTTCCGATTATTGTGCCGGTACTGGTAGTGTGTGGCCTGATTGCACCGGCCAATTTATCCACCGCAATGGTGTTGTTTGTAACCTGTTTGTTGTTGATGTTTATCGGGCGGGTTCGCCCTCGGTTTATTTTTCTATTGGCCCTTTTGGGGGTTGTTGTATTTGCGGGATTGATTGTGGTGGGAGAGTTTTTCCCAAACTTGGTTCGCGTAGAGACCTGGATTTCGAGGGTGCAAGACTATATCTACAATGCGGATGGAGGGTATCAGGTACAGCAGGCGAAGATTGCCATTGCCAACGGTGGTTACCTAGGCGTTGGTCCCGGAAATTCCATTTCCCGCAATTTTTTACCCTACGTCTACGCTGACTTTATTTATCCCCTCATTTGTGAGGAATATGGTTTATTGGGTGGTCTGGCGGTAATGGGTTTATACCTGACCCTGTTTTTCCGTACGGTTGCCTTGGTAACCCGAAGTCCAAAGGCCTTTGGGACTTTTTTGGCCATGGGCTTAAGCCTGAGTTTGGTGATGCAAGCACTGGCGAATATGGCTGTTTCGGTACACCTGGTTCCGGCCACGGGTCTGACCCTTCCGATGATTTCGATGGGAGGGACCAGTATCATTTTCACCTCCATTGCGCTGGGAATCATCCTCAGTGTCAGTAAATATATTGAAACGTATGATGAATAAGGAAACCCAAGTATCCGCCTCAGAGGGAATTAAGGTGCTGGTAACGGGTGGAGGCACCGGGGGGCATATTTTTCCGGCGCTGGCCATTGCCGATGCAATTCGGGAGATTCGGCCAGATGCCACCTTTCTTTTCGTAGGTGCGGAGGGGAAAATGGAGATGGATCGGGTACCCAAAGCGGGTTATCCAATTGTCGGACTTCCGGTGGCGGGATTTCAAAGGGGATTCTCTTGGAGTAGCCTCCGAAAAAACGCTAGTTTTCCAGTAAAATTATTGCGCAGTAGCCGTCGGGCGACCAAGATTATCCGCGATTTTCAGCCGAATGTGGTAATTGGAACGGGTGGGTACGCCAGTGGTCCGGTCATGCGGGCTGCGCAGAAAGCAGGGATCCCAACCCTAATTCAGGAACAGAACTCGCTTCCTGGCCTTACCAACCGGATATTGGCAGCCAAGGCAGCTTTGATTTGTGTGGCTTACCAAGGCCTGGAGCAATGGTTCCCAAAAGAAAAACTCCTGATCACCGGTAATCCCGTTCGGCAGGATTTATTGGATATTACGGAAAAGCGGTCGGAAGCCTTGGCGCATTTTGCGCTGGATACTTCGCGCAAAACCATCTACCTCACCGGTGGAAGCTTGGGTGCCAGGGCCTTGAATGATGCAGTAAATGCCTCTCTCGACCTGCTTTCACAATCCCATGCCCCCAATCTGATCTGGCAATGTGGAAGTTACTACTATGAACTGATGAAGCAATCTCCGGTGGCGGCGCTTCCTAATGTGCACCTTTTTTCGTTTATTGATCGGACCGATCTGGCCTATGCAGCTGCAGATGTGGTCGTCTCAAGAGCCGGTGCGCTTACCATCAGTGAACTCTGTATTGTGGGTGCTCCAACGATTTTGGTGCCTTCTCCACACGTTGCAGAAGACCACCAAACAAAAAATGCGCTCTCCTTGGTGCAATTGGGCGCTGCACGACTGGTTCGGGATGCGGAAACCGTTGATAAACTGCTTCCAGAAGCCTTTTTGTTGCTGGAAAATGAAGCGTTGTCTTTTAGCTTAAGTGAAAATATACGGCCCCTGGGCAAACCCAAAGCGGCCAGAACCATCGCAGAAGAAGCCTTAAAAATCGCAAAATAATGGAGCAGATCCAACGTGTATACTTTCTGGGAATCGGCGGCATCGGAATGTCTGCTTTGGCACGGTACTTCCACCAACACGGAGCGGAGGTACATGGCTATGACCGGACGGAAACTCCCTTAACCAAAGCCCTGGCTGCTGCCGGGATGCACCTTCATTATGAGGATCGGGTAGAGTTCGTTCCCTCCAACATTGACTTGGCGATTTGGACACCTGCCATTCCAGCAGACCACCAAGAGCTTAATTATATTCGGTCCCTGGGCGTTCCACTGCTCAAAAGAGCGGCCGTGCTGGGCCTAATTTCCAAATCCAAGCGCTGTATCGGAATTGGAGGAACCCATGGAAAAACCAGCACCAGTACCCTCACCTCTTGGTTACTCCGCGCTACTGGCGTGGACATAACCGCTTTCGTGGGAGGGATCTCTGGTAACTTTGCCTCTAATTATCTAGAGGGAAACAGCGATTGGGTAGTGGTGGAAGCCGACGAATACGATCGTTCCTTTTTGCAACTCTTTCCAGAAGTGGCCGTGGTGAATGCCGTGGATGCAGACCACCTCGATATTTATGGTTCAGAGGAAGAGGTGCTGCGCTCTTACCAACAATTCGGAAAGCAACTGAAGCCTGGTGGATTATTGCTGTTGCAAGCCCCCGAGGTGGCCAGCGCCGGTGCCTGGGAATCAGAGGGGACTATACGGACATTTGGAATTGATACCGGTGATTACAGAGCAAGTAATTTGCGCGTAGAGCAGGGCTTCAGTGTTTTCGATTTGCAAACCCCCGAACACGGGACGTTCGTTGGACTCCGTTTGGCTTATCCGGGCCGGCATAATGTCCAAAATGCCGTAGCTGCCATCGCGGCTGCCTTGTACGCAGGAGCAGATCTAGCTGGTATCCCTGCCGCATTAGAACAATACAAAGGGGTAAAACGCCGCTTCGAAACGATTGCAAAGACCGTCAACACGGTTTATATTGACGATTATGCACACCACCCGGCAGAACTAAAGGCGACGATTCAAGCCGCCAGAAGTTTTTTCCCCGGGAAAAAAATAACCGGCATCTTCCAACCACACCTGTTCACCAGAACCCGTGATTTTGTGGAAGGATTTGCCGAAGCCCTCGACTTGCTGGATGAATGCCTGTTGCTGCCTATTTACCCTGCCCGAGAATTACCCATTCCTGGCGTGGATTCTCAACTGATTTTGGGTAAAATGAAGTTGCAAAACAAGCAAATAATCGAAAAGGAACAAGTTGTAGACTACTTGAAAGCACATCCGCAGGAAATTCTCCTCACCATGGGAGCCGGCGATATTGATCAACTAATTGAACCCATTCAACAACTATTGGAACAATAACCACCATGAACCAGAGGAATTGGAGCATATTGTTGTACGCGATCGCTGTTCTTTCCTACGCCGCTTGGAAGGGGAAGGTTTCGGCTATTTCGCACACCAATTACTTCAATAGTAGGGGAGAAAAAGTGTCTCCAGTGGCCGCCCGAAGCATGGAGGAAGCAGCAGGCCTTGGCTCTGCTTGGTATTATACTGACGCAGGGGGAGTTCGGCAGATCGATATTCAAGAGCAGGTACAAACGGATTATAATTGGACCGCAGCTGGGAAAGTACTCGGCTTTGGAATCGCCTTAGTACTGCTCCTTTCTTTAATCCGCTACCTGATTTCACAACAGGAAAGCAATACCCAAAGACTAGTACGATAATGCAATGGCCTCGACTACGATATGACCGGATACTCTGGGTGCTGAGCTTGATGCTGATCGCGCTGCTCTGGTTACGTGCTATCAACTCCAAGAAAATGGAGGAGGTCAGTAAACCATTGGTCACTGTCGAGCCGCTGGATGGAGGAAGCAAGCTTATTACGGAGCAAAATGTGTTGAATATGCTGGCAAAATCCTTCGGTAGCTCCATTAGCCAAACCGCTCTCTCAGAGGTAGAAATTGACCGAATGGAAAAGGTGGTGGAGTCAGATCCTTTTGTGCAGGATGCAGCGGTGTATGTAGATCAGCAGAACACCTTGCAGCTAACCATTAAACAGCGCAACCCAGTCTTGCGCATTATGGATACCAATGGAGGCAATTATTACCTGGATAAAGAGGGCAAAAAGATGCCTGTCTCTTCCAATTATACTGCTCGGGTACTAGTCGTCACCGGAAAATTGCCCCCGCATACGCCCGATTTTCTAGAAAAACGGAGCAACCTGCTGAAAGATGTTTTTACAGTCTGGCAACAACTGGACAAAGACGAATTCTTAAGAGACTTTATCCAGCAGCTTCATGTGGCCAACAATGGTGACCTTTTGATGAGCCCCTTGATCGGAGACCAACTTATTATTCTGGGGAGCACCCGCCACCTGGAAGATAAACTGGAACGGTTGAAAGTATTTTATAAACAGGCAATTCCGTACGAGGGATGGAGAAAATACAAAACCATTAACCTGAAATACAATGGTCAAATTGTTTGCAATAAAAAATAAAAAGTTTTAATATTAAAATTTAAAATAAAAATAAAAAGTTTTAAAATAATTTTGCCCCGAATTTTCTTGCTTTCCGGGCAAAGCAATCGAATCTTCAAATTAATCTTTGTATATTATGACTAACAACGAATTGAAAATGCAAAGCCCCGACGTGGTAGTCGCCCTTGACATCGGCACTACCAAGATCTGCTGTTTGGCTGGTCGTAAGACCGAACACGGCAAAACGGAAATTATTGGTGTTGGTAAAGTAGAAAGCGTAGGTGTCTTGCGCGGTGTGGTCTCAAACATCGAAAAAACGGTCACTGCTATCCGCGAGGCCGTGGAAATTGCCGAGCGACAGGCTGGAATGCGCTTCCAAAAAGTCAATGTAGGTATCGCTGGACAACACATCAAAAGCCTCCAACACCGCGGGATCCTCACCCGCGAAAGCGATCATACCGAAATCACCGACCGGGATATCGACCGGCTGGTGAACGATATGTTCAAACTGGTCCTGCCTCCCGGCGACAAGATTATTCATGTGTTCCCTCAAGAATTTACAGTGGATAACGAGCAGGGAATCGTCGATCCAGTAGGCATGTGCGGAGTTCGGCTAGAAGCCAATTTCCACATTATTACTGGTCAAATTACGGCAATTAATAATATCTATCGCTGTGTGGAAAAGGCTGGTTTAAAAGTGAATGAGCTCACCCTCGAACCCATTGCCAGCTCGGATGCAGTACTCTCAGAAGAAGAAAAGCAAGCTGGAGTCGC
>CANHDG010000030.1 GCA_947459365.1 Saprospirales bacterium | reverse complement strand
TTGCGCGATACCGAACGATTTGTAGAGGACTTCTTTTCAGGACGAATCTCCTCTAAATACGTCTTCCACGATTTTGAGCACACGGTGCAAACCGTAGCTGCTGCCACCTCTATCGCAGAAGGCTTCGAGATTAACGAACATGACCTTTCTCTACTTCAATTAGCCGCTTGGTTTCATGATACGGGTTATTCAGAGGGCCCAGTAGCGCATGAGGAAAGAAGCGCTGACCTCGCAACCGATTTTCTCTCTGGAAAAGTTACCCCAGAAGAATTGTCGACCATTCTAGGCTGTATCAAAGCAACCAAAATCCCACAGTCTCCCGTTACGCTACTCGAACAAATTTTGTGCGATGCCGATCTGAGCCACTTGGGGATGAAAATTTACTGGGATCGAACCAGCAAGCTCCGGCAAGAATTGACCCTGACCCGGGATAAGGTGATGAGCGACCAAGAATGGATTGATTTCGAACTCAACTTTATGTTGGGGCAGGAATACCATACTACGATAGCAAATCAGTTGTTTAATGAACGAAAAGCCAAACATATACAGCAGTTGCTTAAACAAAAGCGCAGGCTGAATCCGGATAAAGCGCCGACTGTTTTTGAAATTGCGTTGCTGGATGAAGGGTCCCGCAACAAGGATATCGAAAAAGTAATGAAAGAAAGCGAATCGGAGTTGAAAAATGCACGGAGGGGCAGAGGGGTAGAAACGATGTACCGCACCACTTACCGCACACATACCAACCTGAGCGCGATGGCGGATAGCAAGGCGAACCTTATGTTGTCGGTCAATGCGATCGTGATTTCAATTATTATTTCCAACCTGATTCCTCAGTTGAAAAACAACCCCATGTTCATTGCACCAACGCTGCTACTGACCGCTACCTGCCTTGGTTCCATGGTATTTGCTACCCTGAGTACCCGCCCGAAGGTAACAGAGGGCAACACAACAAGGGAGATGATTAAAAGCAGGAAGGTGAATTTGTTGTTTTTTGGAAACTTCCACAACATGCCGCTGGAGGATTTTCAGTGGGGTGTGGATCAAATGATAAAAGATCCCGACTTTTTGTACAGCTCCATGAGCAGGGATTTGTATTTTTTGGGGATTGTTTTGGCCAAAAAATACCGTTACCTGAGCATCTGCTATAATGTATTTATGTTCGGTCTGATTTTTTCCGTCGTAGCCTTTGGGGTGGTGCTGGTATTTTAATAAAGGGATCCGTTCGAACAACAATGGGAAAGCAGGCAATCCAATAGATCAATACCTCCCAGCTCGGAGGGGCGTTGGGCAAGAGAAATACACCTTATTTTTTTATAAAAAATACTAAAACGACCAGTAAGCTGTTTTACTGCACGTACCAGGAAATCTTGATTTTTCTAAAAAAGGTTATTACATGAAATATTTAGTTATCGCAGCACTTCTGCTTCTGGGCTTCCAGGGTCAAGCTCAACAGGAAGAACCTGACCGCTACATACCACCGCCCCACCTCAAAATGAAAAAGAAGCGGCCTGGTGGAGATTATGAACTTCCTGACCCCAAGCCGTTTGGAACAGGTATTTCAGCAACAGATCTACAAACCCTTATCACCGTTTTAGCCTCCGATTCTATGCAGGGGCGAGAAACTGGCCAGCCTGGTCAGCGCAAGGCAGCGGACTATATTGCCCGGCAATTTGAAGCAGCTGGAATTCCTGCCAAAGCGGACCGCAATTCTTATTTTCAGAAAATTAGTCTGGAAAAAACGGCGTGGAAAAGTATTGGAGTGAAGGTAGGGGATCAGGTTTTTAAAAACCGGGAAGACTTTTACGTATTCCCTAATTACATCTCCGATGTGCCAGTCACCAACTTTAAAGAGGTCATTTTTGTGGGGTATGGGATAGAAGACCCTGCCTACAACGATTACGGCAAAACCAGCGTGGAAGGGAAAGCGGTACTATTATACGATGGAGAACCAGTCGACGCAAAGGGCAATTCCTTGTTGACCAAAAGCACGTATCGCTCTGAATGGTCGATGAATTGGAGAAAAAAAGCGGCCTTGGCCAAAAGCAAAGGCGCAACCATGGTGTTCATCGTTGATCCTAAGCTGGGTGAGAACCTTAAGAAAAACCGGCAACTCACTTCCACCTTTGGCTGGACTCCAACGGATATGACCGCTGGAGAAAAAGCAGCCAGTGTAGTCAATACCCTTTTCATCAGCGAACAAATGGCTTCCAGCCTGTTTGGGTCGAAAGCAGAAAAAACGGAGGAAGCCCTTGCCCAACTAAAAGCAGGCGCAGGCTTTAAGTCCATCAAAATCAAATCAAAAGGGGAAGTGTGGTTAGATAAAGACGTTCAAACACTGGAGGGAGATAACGTAATCGCCTTCATCGAGGGCTCTGATTCCATTTTGAGTAAGGAGTATGTCATTGTAACCGCCCACTATGATCACCTCGGGTTTGTGGAGGATCGCGTCTATTATGGTGCAGATGACAATGCATCGGGTACAGCGGGTGTGATTGAAATCGCGCGTGCCTTTGCAGAGGCAAAAAACAGAGGAGTTGGTCCCAAACGAAGCGTGATCTGTATGTTGCTCAGTGGGGAAGAAAAAGGCCTGCTTGGCTCAAAGTACTATGTAGAGTACCCTTTATGGCCTCTGAAAAAGACAGTTGCCAATATCAATATTGATATGATTGGACGTATTGATGACACCCACAGCAATGGGAATTATATTTATGCGATTGGCTCCGACCGGATGAGCACTGAGCTGCATCAAGTGCAGGAGTGGAACAATGAGCTCTATACGCAACTTGAAATCGATTACAAATACAACGACCCTAAGGATCCCAACCGCTTTTATGAGCGCAGTGATCATTACAATTTTGTTCTTCAGGGTATTCCAGCCGTCTTTTACTTTAACGGAACACACCCTGACTACCATAAAGTAACAGATACCGTGGATAAGATCAACTTTGAAGCTGCTGCTAAGCGTGCACAATTGGCCTTTTACACAGCATGGGACTTAGCTAATCGGCCCCGTGGACCCTTGGTAGACAAAAAATAAATGCTTGTTCGGGTAGTTTTGAAGGACAAGGCAGCGAATAGAGCAAGAAAGGCGTCTTGGAACAGAACACCTGTTAGCGGAAAGCAAAAGTCCTTCCAACAAGGCCGGAGTTGAAACAACCCCCTTTCCAACTAAGTAGTTGCCTGCGCCGGCGTTGTACTTGACAACGCTGGCGCAGGTTTTTAGAGCCCAGCGATCAAAAATCGTAGTAGATCTTGGGTTGTGCCTATTTCTATTTTGATTATTAGGCTGCAATGCAGACATTTGCTTTTCGAACGGTAAAAAAGACCGTTGATCTAGCAAACGTATGATTCGATTTAACGTCACTACTCTATTTTCTTGCCTTCTTGGCCTTCAACTGTCGAGCCCACTGTCGGCTCAAGTAGCAGAACCCTTTCAGGACCTGTCGTTTTGGCGTCCAACCAATGCTGCCAATTGGCAGGTGGCAGGTGCCGTTACAGCCGATCCCTTTATCAACGAGGCCATGCAGGCGAGCAAAGGGAAAGGAGTCTTGGTTAATTTGCCGGATTCTAAAAACCGGGCCAACCTGATCTCCGCAGCAGAATACGGAGATGTGGAGGTCGCTTTTGACTTTATGATGGCTCGGCATTCCAACTCTGGTTTTTACCTCCAAGGGCGCTATGAAGTGCAGCTTCTAGATAGTTGGGGGAAACTTCAGCCCACTTTTGGTGATTGTGGGGGAATCTATGCCCGCCGCCGCTTTGTGCCAAAAGAAGAACTTTTTGAGGGATATTCTCCTATTCAGAATGCCTGTGCCGCCCCAGGTCTTTGGCAACGAATGGAAATCAGCTTTCGCGCCCCGCGTTTCGATGCCTCCGGAAAAAAAATTAATAATGCTCGTGTAACCGTTCGGCTCAATGGGGTGTTGGTACAAGACAACCGCGAGTTGACCGGCCCCACCGGTGGACCGATCTCTGAACAAGAGGCAGCGCGTGGTCCTTTTATGATTCAAGGTGACCATGGACCAGTTGCCTTCCGCAACTTTGAAATCAAAGAGGTCGGCTCAAAACCCCCTACTGCTGGCCCTGTGTCGTATGAAGTGGTTTATGGTAACTTTCGGGAAATAGCCGAGTTCAAAGATAAAAAGGCTGAACTGATGGGGACCTCAGAGGCCCTTTCTTGGGAATTAGCCCGGAAAGACAATGGTTTCGCGCTGCGCTGTAAATTGAACCTAGAGGTTAAACAACCCGGAAAATACACGTTTCAGTTACAAGCAGGAGGCAACTCCGCTCTGACGGTCGCTGGAAAAGAATTACTTGCCAAACAGTGGACAGGCTCTAATAGCCGCAGAACAGCGATCATGGAACTAAGCGCAGGTGCTGTCCCGATGGAAGTTCTCTACTACAAGATGGACGGCTGGCTAACACCAATTTTAGCGCTTTGGGTCGAAGGCCCAGATGGCAGCCGAGGGGCCTTACATACCCTCACCTCTACGTTGGCACTTACTCCTTCCGACCCTATTTACCTGGATGCGGCTATTCCAACTACCTTCCGCTCCTTTATGGATTATTATGAAAAGGGTGATTTCAAAAAACGAATTGTACACGCAGTAAATGTGGGGCACCCCAGTGGCGTACATTATACCTATGATTTGGATAATGGCGCAGTCGCCCAACTTTGGAAAGGCGCGTTCTTGAACACTTCACCCATGTGGGATAACCGGGGAGATGGATCAGCTCGTCCTCGTGGATCGGTACTTGCTCTAGGCGATTATCCGGCACTTTGCACCTTTGAAGAGCTAACGGCTATCCAAAGCGATCTTCCTCCTGCTTCCGCAAATTTCCGACCCCTTGGATACGATGTTGAACAAGAACTTCCAGTTTTCCGATACCAGTTTGCCGGAGTAGAGGTGAATGACCGTTGGACAGTGACAGACCAAACGTACTTAAAAAGGACGATGGAGTTAAAGGGAACACCTTCGATACCCTTGTACTGTCGACTGGCAGTAGCTGCAACCATTGAAGAAGTGAAACCCGGACTTTATGCGGTGGATCACAACCGGTACTATGTGGAAGTTCCTGACGGCCAAAAACCGCAGATTGTGGAGCGGGATGGTTTGAAAGTGCTTTGTTTGCCGGCCGTGAATGGACTTAGCTACTCCATACTTTGGTAACTGAATATCGCTTCCTTATTTTACCCACCTGTTTAAATTGTATTGAATTAAATAATATGAAAAATAAAATTGTATTCGTTTGCCTCTTGTCTGCCTTAGGGCTTGGGTTGAGTGCGCAAGACAGTTTGCCGCCCTTACCCTCTGAGAATGATTATTATAAAATTTTAAAAGTGCCAATTCCGGAGGGAGTAGTGTTGGAGGTTGGAGGGGTTGTTACATTGCCCGACGGTACAACGGTAGTTTCTACTCGGCGAGGGGAAGTTTGGATGGTGGAAAATATTCAGGGGGAACGGCCTCATTACCGAAAGTTTGCCTCTGGGTTACACGAGATATTGGGGCTGGCTTATCAGGATGGTGCTCTGTATTGTGCGCAGCGTGGGGAACTGACCAAGTTGGTAGACCGTACGGGTGATGGGATTGCGGATCGATATGAGACCGTTTATGCTTGGCCCTTAAGTGGCCATTACCATGAGTACAGTTTTGGTCCTAAGCTGCTTCCGGATGGTTCTTTTATGGTAACTGGAAATGTCAGTTTTGGTAATTCTGATTGGTGGGCTGGTCAGTCGACGGTTCCAGGAAGGGGATGGGCGATGAAGATTCGTCCGACAGGTGAGATGCAGCCATTTGCTGCGGGATTGCGCTCTCCATGTGGAATTGGGACAGTCAATGGTGATTTCTTCTATGGCGACAATCAGGGAGATTGGATGGGTTCTGGTTTTGTAATGCACTTGGAGGAAGGTGATTTTGCAGGGCACCCTGCTTCCCTTAAATGGGCTGATCGCCCGGATTCTCCCGTTAAGCTGAGAAAAGAGCAGGTATTCGCGGAGGTAGATCCGAGGGATAACCCGAATCAAAAACCGGAATATATCAAGGAGGAGCCATGGACGACCATCTATGAAATGAGTAAAAAATACCCTGGTATAGGCATTAAACCTCCAGCGGTTTGGTTACCGCATGGGGTTCTCGGTGTTTCGACTTCCGAAATAATTACTGATGATACGGAAGGTGCTTTTGGCCCATTTGCCGGTCAATTATTCGTGGGGGACCAAGGTATGTCCAAAATTGCAAGGGTTTTTCTAGAAAAAATAGAGGGTCAGTACCAAGGTGCAGCGTTTGATTTTCGGAGCGGATTTCGGTCTGGAGTACTCCGAATGACCTGGGGAAAGGAAGGAATGGTGGTAGGAGGAACGAACCGTGGATGGGGTTCTACTGGAAAGGAAGACTATTCATTGGAGCGCTTGATCTGGACAGGCCAAATGCCATTCGAGATGAAAGCAATGCGCGCCATGCCGGATGGCTTTGAAATCGAGTTCACCCGCCCAGTCGCGCGCGAAACCGCGGAGAATGTCGAAAATTATGCAGCGACCAGTTATACCTATAAATACCATCCTGTGTATGGAAGTCCTATTGTTGACTTCAAGGAGCATGCGGTTCGCGGTGCACAGTGCAGTGCTGATGGAAGAAAGGTGCGGATCGTGGTGGATAGCCTGCGGCTGGGATATGTGCACGCAATCAACCCAGAGGGTGTATTGGCTGCTGAGGATAGGGTCCCTCTTTTGCATGGGACCGCCTATTATACGCTAAATGCCCTTCCAAAAGGAGCAAAAGCAGATTTCCCGTTGGTGGCTGTTCGAAAAACACCCACCTCCAAGGAGGCTCCCTCCGATCCCGGGAACGAGGTTAATACACCCGATAATCAGACCAAGGAAGGACGTCAGGGAGGCGCTATCAATGCACCTGCGAAGGAGAAAAAAACAGCAACCCCCGCTCAGCCTGCTGCTGCGAAAGTGGACGTTGCCGAGGTTCAAAAGTTGCTCTCCAAACACACCTGCAGCGCTTGCCACAAGACCAATGAGCGTTCAGTGGGTCCTGCTTTTACAGAAATAGCCAAAAGGAAGTACTCTAACCAGAAAATAGTCTCCCTGGTCCATAATCCGCAGCCTCAAAACTGGCCCGATTACACTCCCATGGCGCCTATGCCCCATGTACCCGCAAAAGACATTGAAAAGATTGCGACCTGGATTAATTCCTTGAAAAAGTAATAAAACACAGCGGCCAGGTCACCTTTGGTGACCTGGCCGCTCTTTTCCAACGATAACTACCGTTCTTTAAGCTTGAAAACGGTGCAAGTCCAGCTTCAATGCCACCCCAATCAACAGGGTAAAACCAATTAAAGAGGAGCCACCATAACTAATGAAGGGAAGTGGGATGCCAATTACAGGAAATAGCCCCATGGTCATCCCTATGTTGACAATAAAATGGACAAATAAAATCCCTGTTACTCCATAGATGTAGATACGCGAAAAATTGCTTCGTTGCCGCTCCGCCATCACCGTCAGGCGAATCAATAACCAGGCAAACAGGGCAATCAAAGCAAAAGATCCAATAAATCCGTGCTCTTCCCCTACCGTGCAAAAAATAAAGTCTGTACTTTGTTCAGGCACAAATTTTAGCTTGGTCATATTCCCTTCAAAGAGTCCTTTCCCAGCAAAGCCTCCCGAACCAATCGCCATTTTAGAGTGCAGTAGGTTGTAGGCGGCTCCTTTTGTATCCGTAATTTCCCAAGGACGCAACCAGATTTTGATGCGCACTTGCTGGTGAGGGGCCAATAGGGTGTAACTTGCAAAGTTGGCGCTGAATACCAAGATGGCTGCTGCCCCAACCAGCAAAGCCCAACCTTGCAGCTGCGACTGAACAATGCTGTTTTTTCGCAAATAATTGGCCAAAAAAGTACCGATAAACAATAATAAATGGGGAATTACAACCCACAAAGGAAGGTGCTCCGGGAGAATTACTTCCGTGCCCTCCGTAGTGGTCATCAAAAATCGGGATGTATCTTCCCACCACCACGTAATAGGAATTAAAGCCACCCAAAGTACCCAAAGCGGGGCAGTTTTGCTCTTAAAACGGTTGATTAGGACCGCGTTCATTCCGATTAATAGGTGCGCCACTACATAAGGTGGCTCAAAAATCAACCCTAAAATGACCAATAAGGCGGTTCCAAATCCGATGATATACCAAGTGGGTGATAAGCCCTCTCGGTACATAACCAGTAAAAAGGAGAAGAAAACCAAAGCGGATCCGGTGTCCTTCTGAAGCATCACAATAAGGATGGGAAGCAGCAAAATCGCAAAGGCGTACATTCTACTTTTGAAAAGCCGAATGTTCACTCCAGTACTGCTTAGGTAAGCCGCCATCGCCAGGCAAGTACCAAATTTCCCCAATTCTACCGGTTGAAAGGTAAAGCCCCCCACCTGGTACCAGGCATTGGCCCCATTGACCTCTCTCCCAAAGAAAACGGTTCCAAGCATTAATAACATGGAACCTAAAAAGAGCAGGAAAGCAAATGTACGCCAGAACGCCCAATCAACCATCATAATTACAAACAACAACCCACTGCAAAGCACAATAAACATCAACTGCTTACCGTGGTTGCTAGATAAATTGATGATGGAATAAGGGTCATCCACGTCCCTTGTCACCGCATAAATCATAAGCCATCCACAAAGGACTAGGGCGATGTATAGGGTGAGCAGCTGACGGTCAATGTCCTTTACATTTATCGGAGTACTGCGTAGTGTGCTCATTGCTCAATTAAAAAGTCGGTAGGGTGTATGTTGGGATCCTTGGCAGGGTAGCATCCCGGGTAATCGGTTTGTAGCTCTAAGACAAACATTTGTGCTGCTCGGCGGGTTCGAAAAGCGCCGGCCCGCAACTTGTAGAAGGGCTTTTCATGGACCCAATCCGCGGGGATCCCGGGAAACTGGCTCTTAAAGCGGTTTTTGGCCAGTTCGGCCTGCTGCCGATCGGTCGTCGAGAGGATTTGCACCCTCCATCCATCCATTTTGGGATGTTGTCGGTTATGCTGAATCCAGGCATCCATGAATGCTCCAATCCCGGGTCCTTCATTGACCTGAATATATCCCTGTGCATGGGTCTGCGACAGGAAAAAAAAACTAGCAATTAGAAGCCGTATGCGCAAAGCGGGTGCTGTTTTAGTGGCGATCAGATAAACTGAAGTGCAGAGGAGGTTCCAATCCGGTCAGCTCCCGCCTGAAGTAGTTGTTGGGCGAGTTCTAGGGTTTTGATACCTCCTGAGGCTTTTATTTTTAAGGAAGGGTCTGCCATTTTTTTCAATTGGCGAACCATTTCCGGAGTGGTTGGGTGGCCGTGCATGCCGGTGCTGGTTTTTAGGAACTTCACCCTAGATTGATGAGCAAGCTGAACAACTCGCTGTAGCTCGTCGTTAGAAAGCAAGCCCATTTCAAGGATCAGTTTCAAGGGTTTTCCCTTTAGGTTGCAGGCGAAAGCCATTCCCTCGATATCATTTTCAACCACATTCCAAAGGCCGCTTTTGACTGCCGCTATGTTCAATACCCCATCAATTTCATCTGCTCCCTCATCTACAGCGCGTTTTATTTCTTCCGTTTTGGCGGGGAGTGCGGAGTACCCCATCGGAAAAGCAACCACAGTGACAATTTTCACTTTGCTCATCTCCACCAGGGTTCGTCTTGCTTCTCGCACAAAAGGGGGAGGGATACAGACCGCTGCAAACCCATGATGAGTTGCTTCCTCGCACAACCGCTTCACATCTGCCAGCGTGGTATCTACCTTTAGCAGGGTGTGTTCAATGTATGAATTGATTTTTTGCTCCACGTCAAAAATTTTGATATTCCGCAAAGGTAACACTACTTATACTAAATATTGCGCCTCCTCTCTAGTCGTTTTTGATGGTTAACTGTTAAAATGCAGCAAATTTTTGGTGGTAAAATTGTTTTTGTCCAAAATAGAACGTCTTCTGCTGAAGGGAAATATCCGGTTATTATTCGTATGAGAGTCCTTTGTTTATCGGTTCGGAATCTGTTGCAGAAACCAACTGCGCTCTTGTTCTTGAATGGGGTTGGTTTCCATCACGGCTTTCCGGAATTTTTCGACTTGGGTTTTGGAGTATTTATTTAGATGCAATAATTTTTTCATCAATAAAATGGTGTTCTTAAAGACAATTTTATGGTTGGAGCTTAGTGCTTCCTTTCGTTGTAAAAAGGAGCGCATGGCTTCAATCAGGGATTCCAGAGCGTCGAGTTCCCCAAGTTTGTAGTAGATTTTGAGCAGCATGGTTTTTGCCACGGCATTTAGCAACATATCGTCGTAGTCAAAATCGCGTAGCAAGGTCTGCGCTTTATGATAATCGCCTTTTTCATAATACAACCTAGAAAGGTTAAACTGTACGGTACTGTGTCGTTGTTTTTCCTCTAATCGCTCGCTAAATATCTTAATAAATGCCTCCGCCCAGTCAAAGTTTTTGGTTTTGATAGCACAATACACAGAGTTGGTGAACATGAATTTGGAAACATTGCCCTCATTGTCCACTAAAATAAATTGACCGAAACCAGTTCTGTACAATTCAAATGCTCTGGCAAAAAACCGTTCTTCCCCTGCATTGATTCGACTAATACAATAGTTAATGGCTAATAAATACAATTCCTTCAACTCTGCGGTGGGAAATGATTTTCCATGTTCCTGCAGGATACTGGCCAGCCGCTCGAAACTCTGGTCATCGGTGCGCTGGGTAAGTGCCTTGAATCCGTAATAATAGACCGCTACCCCGATTTCCTGAAGCATATTGCCCTGTTCAACAGCTTGCAAAATTGGTTCCAACAGCCCGATCTGGTACTCTGCCTTTTTGTTAACTGTCTGGTGCGAAATCATTCGGCATGCCAGCCGGAGTTTGTTGGCCACATACGCCATATCCAGCTCGTCGGATACTTCTTGTAAATTCAATTCCCCGGCTCGTTTGATTTCTGCCAAGTAAAAATACTGCTCTTGTTCGAGGTAAAATTTATCTTGGTGGTACTCACTGTTTCGCCAGGCAGAGCTGTCCAATTTCCGTTTGGCCTCTTCAATGGTCTGCCGAAAGGGCTTATCCAGTCCTCTGCGTCGGTACAGGCTTGCGAGGGAGAGGGCGGGTCGGATAGACTCTTTTTTATATTCTCTGAAAATAAAATAATCTTCAATGGCCTTAAACAGGAAATACATGACTTGCCGGAGGTAAGCATCGTCGAATGGTTTGGAAGGGAACATAGCCTTCCACATCAAGGATTTGTCCTCCACACCTTTATTTTTGGCTAAAAAGGAGAACAATAGTACCGCATCTTCCCGATGGTTGTGGGCGGGGGAGAGCAGCCACTTGTTCAATTCCCTGATTTCCTTGTCGGACAGGGATTTTACCACTTCCACCAAAACACTTTTCCGCATAGCGCTTTTTTTGTTGGCAAAAATAATTCTTTTCAACAAATTAATAAAAAAAGCCCCAACTTTGTTCGGTCGATTGCCCTATTAAATTGGTTTTTAAGGGAGGTTGTAATCCATTTAATCTAAAAAATACCTCTAATTGCTCACTTTGTTTTTTCAACAAATTAAATAATTTGTCTTACCAATGCAACTAATCTCATCGCACTTTTGTACTGTCAAAGAATTCACATTGCTAATTCAATCTATGATCAGGCACTTCATTATCCTCTTATTTCTTCTGACTGGCTCTTTTGTAAACGGCCAGGGCTGGGAACGCGTTTATTCTGGCGGAGGACAGGATGAGGCCCGGTCTGTCGCGGTTACCCCGGATGGTGGGTATGTCATGAGCGGCATTTACAACGGTCTAAATCTGCTGTTGATGAAAGTAGATGTCGACGGAAATTTGCAATGGAGCAAATTTAATGTACTACCTGCACCTTCCTTTGGGACGGCTATTGCAGTGGGTGCTGACAGCACGTTCTTGATATCAGGTTATGTTGGGAATGGCAGCAATCGGAACAGTGTCTTGTTGAAGACCGATTTTGGTGGAAACCTGATCTGGTCAAAAAACCTGGGGGTGGCTACGGAAGATGCCTTGAACGACTTGCAATTATTAAGCGATGGAACTGCCATTGTGACGGGGTATGTTCAGGGGACTGGTCAGTTGCGCCTGCTTCGATTGGATACCCAGGAAGGTACCATTTTGTGGGATAAGAGTTTTGGCCTCAGTGATCATACCGAAATCGGCCATCGTATCACCGTGGCTTCGAACGGAGACATAGTGGTGGTCGGGGAACGCGATAAGACAACCAAAGATGTATACGTTTTGCGCGTGAGTCTTTCTGGAGACCTTATTTGGGAACAGACGTATGCTACTTCTCCCAATTCGGATGAGATTGGCTATGGAATTGCAACGGCTGTAAACGGTGGTTTTGTGATTGCGGGCAGAACATTTGTGGCCAATCAATCGATTGTACAGGGGCTTTTGATGAAGATTGAAGAGAACGGAGCTGCAACCCCTGCATGGACACAATTCTTCTTTCCGGTTGCACAGCAACTAAACGATGTAACCAATGATGGAGAAGGTGGGTATATCGTCTGTGGAAAAACCTATGAAGTAGGTGGAGCAGGTGTTCAGAATGAAACGTTTCTAGCGCGAGTCAATTCAGTAGGAACTACCCAGTGGGTGACGCTGGCCGGAAAAGCAGGCTTGTCGGAAGGATATGCTGTTGCACAAGCTCCCAATGGAGGATTTGTGGGAGTGGGTTACACTCAGACCAGTTCCAATCCCTTGCAGGCACCCACCTATGCGTACATGGTGCGCACAGATGCTAACGGTACTATCTTTACCAACTACCTGAAAGGTGCTGTTTTTTACGATCAGAACGAGGATTGTGCCCTACAACCCAATGAACCGGCCTTAAAAAATTGGTTTATTCGGGTGTCCAGCCCTGACTTCACTCGTTACGCAACTACCAATGCAGCAGGCGAATATTTCCTGATGGTGGATACAGGGGTGTATGATATCAAAGTATTTACGCCCAATAAATACTGGGCTACCTGCGAAGCTAGTATTACTGTACCGGTATCTAATTTTTATGATACACTGACCACCGATATTGGGATTGTTCGGGAGGAATCATGCCCTTTCAATCAGGTGGATATTCAGACTCCTTTACTTCGGCGTTGTACGACCAATACCTATACGGTTCGCTACTGCAATTCGGGGACTGTTGCTTCCCAGAACACAAAGGTCATGGTTGAAAAATCGGCGGATTTTGTGGTTGTCGGGGCTTCTATCCCCTATATACAGCAGGGGGACTCCTTGTTTTTTAACCTAGGTTTGTTAAATGCTGGGGATTGTGGTTCGTTTACGGTGGACGTGTTTTTGGATTGCAATGTTTCTTTGGGTACGGCGCACTGCATGGAGGCGCATATTACACCGGATACTTTTTGTGGGGTTACTTCCAACTGGGATGGGGCGGTGATTGAGGCTCGGGCGCGCTGCAAGGAAGGAAAAGTATTGCTCTCTGTAGCTAACAAAGGGCTTAATCCAACGGAAAATTCGCTGGAGTACGTCATTATTGAGGATGTGATTGTGTTGCTTACACCTCCCAATATGTCCTCCGGCATTATCAAAGATTTAGAAGTTGCGGAGGACACCCTAGTGTTCGAACGCATCGCCAATGGTAAAACCTACCGACTGATCTCCGAACAAACCAATGGATACCCGGGCTTAAGTATTCCGACTGCTGCAGTAGAGGGTTGTAAGACCGATACCACTGGCACAGTGAGCGCGGGGTATTTTACCATGTTCCCGGAAGATGATGCAGAGCCATTTCAGGCGGCAGATTGCCAGGAGACCTATGAGGTTACATTTAATCCGACATTCTTAAAGAGAGGCCATCCCAAGGGCTATAAAGATCAACACTACATTCGACCCAATACCGATGTAGATTATTTAATCCGTTTTGTCAATGATGGTATAGATACCGTTCAAGAGGTCATTATTCGCGATACGCTGTCCCCTTGGTTAGATCCAGGCTCTGTAGTAGCAGGTTCTGCCAGCCATTCTTACACCTATTTAGTGTATGGAGCGGGAATTGCATCGTTCACGATGAGTAACCTTCAGTTGGCGCCAGGTGCAGAAGGTTTTGTAAGGTTCCGTGTTTCCCAAAAACCGGAAGTGCCCTGCTCCTCGGTGATTTACAACTCCGCCTTGGTGCAGTATGATTTTAATGCTCCGGTGCTGACGAACGAGACCTATCACACTGTCTGCGACACCTTTCTCGAATCGGTGGTTCAAACCAAGGAGATTTTCATTCCGGGTGCTGACCTAAAGGTTTATCCGAATCCATTCGTAGAAAGTACCGTCTTCGAGGTCACGGGTATTCAAGCTTCCACTTATCAGTTGGAGTTGTTTGATACCAAGGGCCGCACTATTTTTAATCATCTCTACAACGATGCGAGTTTCCGCTTGCATCGCTTCCAAATCACATCGGGCATTTTATTCTACCGGCTGGTTGCAGACGGCCGGCCGGTAGCATCCGGAATTTTATTGGCTCGGTAAATAATCTATTTAATCCGTTTTAATCCGCCACACCAATTGTTTATTCCTCCAGAGTGGCCATCCCTCACCGATTTCTAGTATTTTAATCAAAAAATCAGGAGATGAGTCCTTTCGTTCGTCGAAATGGCTCATCTCCTTTTTCGTAGGCTCGAATATGAATTCCGATTCCGTTTTAAAGCCCTATTTTCAGCTACAACTCACACGCCTTCACCGTTGGATGAAGGAAGCGGGTATGCCAGTGTGGTTGGGTTATGTGCTTGGTATTTTATTTTTTATCGTAGGTTCCATTTATTTGTTCTCAAAAACGGAGTGGGCAGCCTACGTGTACTCGCTACTGGCAGTACAAGTTTGCCTCCCTTTGGGGGAGACCAACAGAAGTACTTTTTTGAAGTTGCACTACGAAAAGGGGGATTTTGTTCGGTTGCGAAGGCTTGAAAATAGCCTTGTAGTGCTTCCGTTTGTTCTTTTTTTGATCATAAAGGGTTCTTTTTTGCTAGCAGGCTTCTTGTTGGCCTTTGCTTTTTTGCTGGCGGGCTGGTCGGTCGGGCAGCCGAGTAACTGGGTGTTGCCCACCCCATTTTCCCATCGTCCATTTGAATTTATGGTCGGATTTCGGCGGACCTGGTACTTATTGTTATTGGCTTACGGGCTTGTGGGAATCGGTGTATGGGTGGGAAACTTTAACCTCGGAGTGGTGGCAATCTTTTTTCTGTTTCTTATTTTTTTAGGGTATTATACTTGGCAAGAGCCGGTTGTTTATGTTTGGTACCATCCGCCTTCTGCGGCAGCATTTTTACGAAAAAAAGCAAAGGAAGCCTGGATACATTCGAGCACCGTGGTGTTTCCTCCTGCCGCCTTGTTATTTTTCTTTTTTCCAAGCAACCTTCATTGGATACTGTTGGTGCTGCTCACAGGATACCTTCTGTTGGGTACCGTTTTATTAGCCAAATATGCAGCGTACCCTGCTCCGATAGGATTAAAACAAGGGATTATACTGGCGCTGGGCCTTTATCCGCCAATATTGTTGATATTGGTTGCGTTTTATTTTTATAAAGTTGCTAAAAAACAATTAAACACGCAGTTATAATGCTCAAAATAAAGGAACTTAATAAATCTTTTGGTCCTAAACGAGTCCTACAAGATATTCACCTGGAGCTAGAACCAGGGGGGATTTATGGAATTGTGGGGTCCAATGGATCTGGGAAAACCACTTTGTTTCGCTGTATAGCTGGACTAGAGGATTACGATGGCTGGATAGAGGCGCCGAACCAGCCCATTAAAAACAGCATCGGATTATTACTTGCAGAGGCTTATTTTTTTTCGCTCATGACTGGACGCGAGTACCTTCGGTTACTCTGCAGCGCGCGTGGGGAAATGTTGGAAGACCTGGATGAACGGAACATTTTTGAGTTGCCCTTGGATGCGTATGTCAGCACATACTCCACGGGAATGCAAAAAAAGCTGGCTTTTTTAGGGGTTTTATTGCAAAAGAATCAATTTTTCATTTTGGATGAGCCGTTTAATGGGGTGGACATTCAGAGCAATATTTTATTTCAGGAGATTTTGCTTGAATTAAAAGCACTCGGGAAAACAGTCCTTTTGTCTTCCCATATTTTTTCCACGTTAAGTCAAACTTGCGATCGTATTTATTGGTTGAAGGACGGACGAATCGAGCAGGTGGCGCAGCGGGAAGAGTTCCCTCAGTTGGAAGCAGAGTTGAGGGAAGTAGTGGTTGGGCAGCGATTACAGCGCTTGGGTTTGAAATAATTCGCTCAAGATTTGGGCCATTGGATGGAGATAAGCCTTAGTTTACTACGATTTTCGGAGGGAATTAAGCACTCATTGGCGCTCATTTGGATTCCATCGCGAAAACGTATTCTCAATCCTTTGTTGACTGTGCTGAGCAGGCTGTTTCGGTCAAAGGTTCCATTAGGCAGTACAATGTATTCGCTGCAGGTGTTTTCATACCGGATTTCGTCGTTAAACAAAAAGTGGAGCTGCTTGGGGCTGCGCATCAGGAAGTAGGAGGAAAAAATCGCCTCATCATCCTGTGAGTACTGTTTTTTATGTAAAACTGAGCTCCAGTCGACTTTTCCTTCCGGGTCAAGGCTCACAATAAATACATCTTCAAAATAGTAATCCGTTACAAGCCGGACATCGCGCATGATTCTGGACGGATTTCCGGCTCCTCGTTGGATTTCATAGTGCCGCTCTACCACCATCGCTGCTCCTCCGTCCTCCCTCAGAAGAAGCTGAGCCACATCTGCATTTTCAATCCCTTTGGAATCGCCGGCTACGTCTTTGCTTCTCAAAACGGAGATGAGCTGGTCGTCGAACGAGGTCCGTTGGAAGATAGCGGCCGACTGATCTTCACGGAAAGCCCTCATTAGAAAGGTGCCGTTCGCGCGCTCCCGGGTTTTTTCACCCCAAAGGCCTGCAGCGGTCAGGCATTGATTGGCGTGGTCATAGGCGAACTTCACGTCGTTGGTCAGGAAACCGGCTAATGATAGTTTGATGACCTCTTCCTGATCGGCTCCGATTTTGAGTATATGCCAGCGGTGTTGATCTATTTTTGGTTTTTTATTATCGTACTCGGTGGTAATGAAGAATGTCCCTTGGTTGTTAAGGGTGAGACCTGCCAAACTGCGGTCCGTAATGGTTTGTTCGTATAGGGCAGTTTTGTCCCACAGCAGTTTCATTTGATCAATTTTGAAGCAGACCACTTCAATTTTATCGCGCTCACCCAGGTTATAGACTGCTACACAATTGCGGTCTTCACTGAGGCTGGTTTCAAGCAGGGGTGGAGAGAAGGTTCGCTCACCATAAATTTTGAGGGTGGCGGTATCGATTAAGACGGCTGCTGGGTCGTATTTGTGGATACGCAGGAAATGTTTGCCTCGAATTCGCTGAGAAAACAGGATAGAGAAATCATTTTTGCCGGGTATTACTGACAAAACGCGCGTTCCTTGCCGGTTCAGGTCTTCCAGCTCTTTGCTCCAGGCCGTCCTCAGTTGTTGATCAAAGGCCTGGATTTCAAAGTTGTCATATCGGTCCCTGAACACGAGCACCCGGTCTTTCAACCGTCCAATGATTTCGTAGCCATAATCGTTGCGGATTTGGATGGGGTCGGAAACCTGGATGGACTGTGCTCTACTGTTGCCGAGGGTAAAGAGAAGCAGGCTTAGAAAAAGGAACCGGATATTTGCCATGTTGTGCAGGTGTTGCTGACAGTCCTTTGTCAGGCGATTTGAGGTAGAGGGGATCATTGCTTTAGCGAATCAAGCGCCACGGTCCACAAAAATACACCAGCTTCCCATTCAAACTTGCCCATTTTTAAGGTGTATTTGGAAATTTTCCCTTCTTTTCGGATTTCCCCTTTTGTTTCGACGGTTTGAAGCCCATCCCAGGAGAATCGATCTACCCAGAGATGTTCCTTAAAATCGAGCTCTTTCAGACCATGTGCCTTGTAAAGGGCTTCTTTAGCGGTCCAAAATAAATGTAGTAGCTCCAATCGCTCTTGTGGAGGGTAGCTATCTACCCACTCAAAATCAGAAGGGTTCATGAACTTATGTGCGATACGTTCAATTTTAGGGACCAGCATTTGAATATCGCAACCGCACACCCGCTCGCTTAGCAAAGCCGCCACCGTTCCATGGGAGTGGGATAAGGAGCAGTGGAGGTGCGGGTGATCCAGGAAAAAGGGTTTGGAATAATTATTCTTGATAAGGAGAAGGCGCTCCGGGCTTCCAGTGAGCCGGTGCAGGAGCCATCGAGCGGCCAACCATTCCAGTCGGCGAAGCGGAAATTGGTAGCGCTGAATTTCGGCTTCCTCCGCTGCCGCAAGGGGCAGATCCTGTCTGAAAAATGCTTCGTCCTCGGTAATTTGCCAAGCAGCAAATTGAACAGAAGCGTCAAGGTGTTGGCTAAAAAGAAGCATTTTGCTGTTGGAGGAACTGAAAAAGAGACAAAGTAAGAACTCCGCCTGCAAAGATACAGGATGCATCGAAAACAGCTTGGGATATTCTATTGTCGAGATAAATTGGGCAGTATCCCCTTTGTTATTGGTAAAAAAACCGAACCTTTGTGTTTTAATTCACTCTGACACTATGTACGCTGCCGACGAACAACGCGCACTTTATCAATTATCCAAGGAATTACTTTACCAGCCTGCTGCGCAAACCCTTTTTGATGATCCCGCTTCCCGTATGGCGGATCTTTGTAAGGTATTGCGTTACCACGAATGGCGATATTACGTTCAGGATGATCCGGTTATCAGCGATTTTGAATTCGACCAGCTATTTGACCTGCTTCGAAAACTGGAAGCGCAGCATCCGGAGTTGGTGGCCCCCGATTCCCCCACACAGCGGGTGGCAACCGACTGGTCGGGCGCATTTGAACAGGTGCCTCATTTGACTCCCATGTTATCGTTGGACAACTCTTATGATGCTCAAGATTTGATGGATTTTGACACCAGTGTGAAAAAATGGTGCGGACTAGATAAAGAGGCTAAGGTAGAATACTGTGTGGAGCCGAAATACGATGGGGGTACCATCGCTTTGGTGTATGAAAACGACCGATTAGTACGGGCCGCCACCCGGGGAGACGGCTCTGTTGGGGAAGATATCACAGCCAATATTCGCAGTTTAAAATCAGTGCCACTGCGGGCTGATTTTAGTCAATACGGTATCTACAAGGCCGAGTTAAGGGGGGAAGCGCTCATTCAGAAAGCTTTTTTCGAAAAAATGAACGCTAAAAGGCAGGAAATGGGAGAGCCGTTATTTGCCAATCCAAGAAATGCCGCCACTGGAGCGCTTCGAATGAAAGACCCTTCCGAAACGGCCGCCAGGGGTTTGGAGGCGTTTTTGTACCAGTTGGGGTATGCTGTGAATGAACAGGAGCAGCCGGTTACTCATCCCTTTCAAACCCATGATGATAGCATTCATTTGTTGGAAAAAATTGGTTTTAAAACCCCTTTGACCAAAACGGCGGCACATCAGCACCTGCCAGCCACCCGCACCTGCGCTGGAATTGAAGAGGTAATTCGCTTCTGCAGCGAGTGGCAGGAATACAGGGATGAGTATGGTTACGAGCTGGATGGAATGGTGGTCAAATTAAACTCCATTGAACTCCAGTCCCGCTGCGGCTATACCAACCATCATCCCCGCTGGGCAATCGCGTTTAAATTCAAAGCTAGACAAGCTACCACCCGGCTTCGGGATGTAGAATTTCAGGTAGGTAAAACCGGTGCGATCACCCCAGTTGCCAAACTAGAGCCAGTCCACTTGGCAGGAGTAACGGTATCGAATGTGAGCTTGCACAACGCCGATTTTATTGCGGCCAAAGATATTCGAATTGGGGATCAGGTGCTGGTAGAGCGGGCAGGAGATGTTATTCCTTATATCGTCAAACCCTTGGAGGAGCTGCGAACGGGTGCCGAAATTCCAGTTGTTTTTCCAGAAATATGCCCTTTTGATGCCAGTGGACAAGTGCGTTTACAGCGAGCAGAAGAGGAGGCCGCCTGGCGTTGTCCGAGCTGCACCTGTGGTCGGCAGGATTATCAGAAATACGTATTCCATGTATCTAAATCTGCCATGGACATCGAGGGCTTGAGCAAGGCCACCCTCGAACGATTTATACAGTTGGGATGGATTCGATCGCTGGTAGATTTGTATCGGCTCGATTACGACCGTATTGCGGAATTAGATGGGTTTGGGAAAAAATCAGCTGAAAACCTTCGTGCAGCCGTGGAGAAAGCCAAAAAGAATCCAATCCACCGGTTGTTACACAGCCTTAGTATCCACCATCTAGGCCAAAAAGCCTCTAAGTTGCTGGCCGCAGAAGTTCAGCATGTCCTTGAGCTGAGAAATTGGGATTTAGAACGGTACCAAGAGATCAAAGATGTGGGTCCTGTCCTGGCGCAAAATGTATTTCAGTTTTTTCAAGAGGAACAGAATGTTCAACTGCTAAAAGTCCTGGAGGCCGTGGGAGTCAACCTGCATCAGACAGAGGAAGATAAAAAGCCAGCCTCCAATACCGAGGGCCCTCTCGCCGGTAAAACCATTTTGTTTACAGGCACTTTGGAACAGATGTCGAGGGAGCAAGCTGAAAAGCGCGCCGCTTCTGCAGGGGCAACCATCGCCAGTGGGGTAAGTAAAAACCTGAATATCCTGGTGGTGGGAGCAAAGGCAGGGTCTAAATTGAAAAAAGCAGAGGCCCTGGGAACGGTTACCATCTGGACGGAAGCCGCCTTTATGGAACAAACACCAGTAGAAGAAGGAGCCTCATAGCTACCACTGGGTTGTGTGTAGGCAATGTTTATAAAGAGTTATAGAGGTGCCGAATGGAAATTAGATTCAATTGGAACTATTTCTTTTCATTTATCGTTTGCTATTTGTTTGGACGCAAAAAAGGCAGTCCGTGCCCCTGAATAACCGAAGAATTGCTTCTTTTTCACTTAAAACAAAACGGTATGCGATTTCTTTATTTCTTCAGTGTCATCGGCTTTCTGCAGTTAGCTGCTTGTAATGGATGTCGGCAGATTCCCGCCAACCAAATCGTTTTAAATTCGGACAACTACGGGAAAACGTGGAGGGAGCTCAGTAAAAATGAGACGGTTCCAGCTTGTAATTTGCCGGGCTGTTATAATTTGTACCTGCCTGCCACCA
>CANHDG010000029.1 GCA_947459365.1 Saprospirales bacterium | reverse complement strand
TAAAGAAAATCGGCGTTGCCGGCTGGCGAAAGCAAGCGCATTCACCCTTCAAGACGGATCATTAGGATTGTTTTTTGCTTTTGAAGACCTTCTTCCTTGTACAGAACGGGCTATCTTTAAAAACAAAAGCCTTCCTGTTCCAGTCGCTTGCCCACTTCCAACAACATTGCTCGAAAAGCTGGAAGAACCTATCATGCCAATAATTGCAAAGGGAAACTATCCCATCGCTAAAGTCGCCGGAGGTTATCTAATCGCGTTTTAATACAGAAAACGCAAGTAATACAGTTTTTTTATAGAAAAGGGTTTAATTGAGCTACCTTTGCGGGTACTATTTTCTGCCTGTTCTCAGGTGGTCTTTTATCAATATTTATCTAAGCTCTTTTCTAATGAATATCGCTGTAGTTGGTACCGGCTATGTTGGCCTAGTTACTGGTACTTGTTTTGCCGAAACCGGCAATAACGTCATCTGTGTGGATAATAACGCTAACAAGGTAAAAAGCCTTCAGTCCGGGAAGATTCCAATTTTTGAACCCGGACTAGAGCTCCTTTTCGACCGAAACACAAAAGAAGGTCGCTTACATTTCACCACAGACCTCAACTCAGCAGTCCAACAAAGCCAGATAATCTTCCTAGCACTACCAACCCCTCCTGGAGAAGATGGCAGCGCAGATCTCTCCTATATTATGGGGGTAGCATCCGACTTGGGTGATATTATTTCTGAATATAAAGTAATCATTGATAAAAGTACCGTACCAGTCGGAACGGCCGAAAAGGTAGCCGCAGTGTTAGCTAAAAAACTACCCAAAAAGCTATTTGATGTGGTTTCTAATCCAGAGTTTCTACGAGAGGGCGTAGCTGTAGAAGATTTTATGAAACCCGATCGAGTGGTGATAGGAACCAAAAGTGAAAAAGCAAGAAAGTTGATGAAACAGCTTTACGAACCATTCATCCGTCAAGGGAACCCAATCTATTTCATGGATGAACGCTCTGCTGAAATGACCAAATACGCTGCGAACTCCTATTTGGCAACTCGAATCTCCTTCATGAATGAAATTGCTAATCTCTGTGAAAAAACAGGCGCAAATGTAGATATGGTTCGTATCGGTATGGGAAGTGATTTGCGCATTGGAAAGCGGTTTCTATTCCCAGGAATTGGATATGGAGGTTCCTGCTTCCCAAAAGATGTCCAAGCACTGGCCAAAACAGCTTCGGATCACTCCTACGACTTTAAGATCCTCAAAGCGGTAATGAAGGTCAACTCCTTGCAAAAACACATCCTAACCAAGAAAATAAAAAAATACTTCAAAAATGAAGTGGCCGGTAAAACTGTTGGAATTTGGGGCCTAGCATTTAAACCCAACACAGATGATATTAGAGAGGCCCCAGCACTAACAATTATCAATGAGTTACTATCTCTAGGCGCCAAAGTCGTAGCATTTGACCCAGAGGCTATGGAAAATATAAAAAATATCTATGGTGATCAAATTCAACTCGCTACAGGTATGTATGAAGCAATAAAAGATGCCGACTGCCTAGCTATTATGACCGAATGGAATGAGTTCAGAACCCCCGATTTTGATAAAATCGAAAAACTTATTGCGAATAAAGCCATCTTTGATGGTAGAAACCTTTATGATGTAGAGCAAATGAAAGCTTTAGGCTTTCATTACGAAAGCATTGGCCGACCCAAAGCAAAGAAGCAAAAGCTTGATAAATAACATCGCGGGCAGGTGAGTAGTTTACTCACCTGCCCGCACATTAGTATAAAAACCTTCTTCCCGACTATTGTTGCCCTTCTCGTTTAGCCGGGCCCTCCAGTTTTATAGTACTTGTACTTTCTGTTTTTATTATTGCACGCTCCTTTCCATAAACCCTTCCTGTAGAATTTCCTGATGCTGCCACCTCTATGACATTCGCTCGCCAACCATTGGCGTCCAACGCTGCATTGTCTGATAAGGTGGCACTCAATCGTCCCCCCTCTCCATAAAGTTCAACCTTTCCTTGCCCAGAAACCAACACCTCCAACTCATCCCGGACATCCATGTATGCTTTTATCCTTGACTGTCCTTTCACGGATAAAAAGGCTTCGTATTCTTCAAAACCTCTTATAGTAATTAGACCCGTATCATCCGCCAACAAATAGGAGAGTTCTGGAGTGTGAATTGTAACTTTTGTGCCTGGACGAATGCCTTCCTTCGCGCTTAACGTTAGCTTATCCCCTGAGCGAATTGTTTCCAACGCTTCTCTATCACCTTCAATTACTAAACTAAAATCCGAATTCTCCGATTTAATTAATTCAACTTCAAATTTTCCTTCAAATATAAACTCTTCATAATTTCGGTCACTCTGATAATCTGACTCACCAAATGCTGGACAATCAGTACAAAGTAGGCCCTTTCCAGTCATTTTGAATACATTTCCCGCAGAATTAGAAATGTAGTTATGGTGGTTGTCATCGTCGTAGTACTCAACCTCAGCGTCCGAAAATCCTGCAGTTGACTCATCAAAAACAATATATTTTCCTTGTGGGACGTAAATATTTAAATCAACGTTGCTTCCAAACCATTTGCTTGCCTTATCCATAGTTATCTCTTTAGAGACAAACAAACTATTCCCTTCGATTCGGGCAACATCTGAAACTAAACCGGCCCTAGTTCGCGCCTCTGCAGAATTGGACCCATAGCCCTTCGAAGTCTGAATACATTCAAACTGATTCGACTTGCTTCGATGAATTCTAACTCTTACCAAGTCTCTAATAACTACCCTTTCACCATCAGCACTCAACTTAAACCATCCATCTGGCCCAACACCGTTTATACTAGTACCGCCCTCCTCCGAGGAAATTGCCTGATCAATTTTTATAAGCAGGGTGTCAGATGTCATTTCTCCGAGATTTATCGACTTCATCACATCAGCTTTTGTATTTACCTGCTGAACAACTCCAACTGCTACACTGATCATAGAGATGAAGCTAAGGATCCACAAAGCACTTAACCCTGTACTCAACCACTTCGGAGAGCTAAACCTGAATACCTTTCTAGCTATCCAAAGAGAGATAGCAATGACTGGAATTCCAATAACGATGAAAACACTTATAACCCCAAAATAGGTCCAAGCTGAGGACAATGGGCTTATATACAACAAAAATGACTTTGCCGTAAAAAAAGCCAATACCATAGCTACCCAAGAAGATCCAAGCGTTAATACCAGTAAAATGGAAATCAAAATTAGAAACCCAACCACTAGCTTGCCAAGAATACCTAAGCAACCAGAAAGCGTACTGGACAATGGGCCTCGTCTTGTGATTCCACTTCCCTTCACTTGCTGAGCAATTCGTTCGTAGCCTTTTTCGAACTCTTTGGCCAAGTTATCAATATTCACTTCTTGTCCCTTCATCTCTAATCGGTCCCCCATTGTCCTTACTGGCGGTACAATAACCCACAAAAGCAAGTACACCGGAATCCAGAATCCTGCCGAAATAAAGGTTAGTAACACAAAAATGATACGCATCCAAACGGGATCAACTAAACCAAAGTAAGCTGTTAATCCAGCACAAAGCCCTGATACTACAGCTTGATCTTCATCTCTAAATAATTTTTTACCAGTTCGAATTGATCCAATGTTTGATTTCCTAGAGGATCCATGCTCAAAAGAATCTTCACCCTCTCCACCAAAATCTTCAGGTTTCCCCATTACCTCAATCGCTGACTCTACGTGCAATAACATAACTATAGAATTCGTCCCAATATTTTGAGTGATCAACTCCCCTAGCCGAGTCTCCACATCTCGAATTATTTCATCTCTTCCCTCGCTTTCAGAAAAACGACGACGAATGCGTTCTAAATACGCTTGAAGATACTCATACGCATCTTCATCAATTGTTAGTGCGTACCCTCCAAGGTTTATATGAATGATCTTGTTCATTTTACTTTATTTTTATGGTTGGCAATTTATCTGTTTCTATTATTGATTAGCTCCGTAATTCGGCTAGTCATTTGGATGATTGACCCGCAATGCTAATGCTTATTCCTCCTTAATATCAGAGGCGGATAACGTCCTCTGTACAGCTTGAACAAGTTGGTCCCAACTTTGCGATAGGGATAAAAGAACTTTCTTTCCCTCTTCTGTTGTCTTAAAATATTTCCGAGGAGGGCCGGAGGTGCTCTCCCGCCAACTGTACTCCAACAGCTGATCGTTTTTTAAACGAGTTAAAAGTGGATACAGCGTTCCTTCTACTACGATCAAATCGTTCATCTTCAACCTAGAAATAATATCTCCAGGATAGACCTCTTCCTCAGCTGCAATTGATAGTATGCACAATTCAAGCACCCCTTTCCTCATTTGTGCTTTCGCATTTTCTAAATCCATACCTGACTCAATTTTATTTTTTGAATGACACAAAAGTATGGGTAAAGGATGGTATTATGCAATACAAAGAACCTTTATTTTTAAAATACTGTTTTAAAAAAGGAATCGGGTATAACTAAACCTCTGATTACGAATAATTTGTTTTTTAATTTTTTTTTTCGATTTAATGTACCTTTGCAGGCGAAATGCGCAAACAGATCTCACTTATTGGGTTCTTTTCTCTCTTCTTTCTCACATTGTGGAGTCAGAACAATAATCCCTTTGAGATTGTATCCAGAATTCCTAAAACAGAAAACAAGCAATTCTCTTCCCCATCCAACCCATTTGATATTGTCCCACATACAACTCCTGGCATTTCGGAAGCTTTTATTGATAACACCTCTGTAGTCTATTTAAATAATCAAAATTTCTTTTCCTTCCCAGAAGGAAATAGCCTTTCAGAAACCACGCTCTTTGGTCTTCTGATACTAATGCTTCTCTACTTTACGTTTGCAGCGGCCACTAACCGCACGGCCATGGCAAAATCCTGGAAGAGCTTTCTAAGTTCAAATGCTCTTAATACCGCTCAAAGAGAGGCCTTTGGCATTGCTGGAAACACACCATACTTATTGCTGTACGCCAACTTTTTACTGAATTCGGGCATATTTGTGTTTCTTGTTATTCAAGCTGTTAATCCAACTGGCAAGTACAACAACCTACAAGTTTTATTACTTTCCGGCCTCGTATCCATACTAGTTTTTTTACTCAAGCACCTCGAAAACGCTGCACTTGGTTGGTTATTTCCCCCACTTTCAACTGATTTAAAAAAATTTAGCTTCCTAATTATCAGCTTCAGCTGTGTACTAGGTCTCTTTTTGGTTCCTTTTAACTTCCTTATTGCATTCGCTGGAAGTCAAGAATGGCAATCCTTTGTAACCGTTTGGTTGCTTGCACTCTCCATCATATTCATACTTTACGGCTTGACTCGAGCACTTTCTTTGGGCCTAAAACATTTGGTGGCCCATCCATTTCATTTTTTGCTGTACCTTTGTGCTGCAGAGTTGGTTCCAGCGATCTTAATTACCAAATTGGTTTTCTTCTAAATCAAGGGCTAACTAGCTAAATTCAACTTACTCACATTTAATAAATTTCACAAAAACATACCTTGTCCCGAATGTCTGCCAGCGCTGCACAAATTCAGGAATCAATTCAGGAACCGCGAGTCAAAAATATCCTTATCTCACAGGCTGAACCACCGCAGCGTGCTCAGTATGATGAGTTGGAGAGAAAATACGACGTACGCATAGATTTTGTTCCGTTTGTAACCCTGGAAGGATTGACTGAAAAAGAGTATCGTAAAAATCGAGTTTATCCGAATGATTACACGGCTATTATCTTTACAAGCCGTCATGCAGTAGATCATTTTTTCCGCCTCTGTGGAGAAATGCGCATCAAAATGTCTGATGAAACGAAATACTTCTGTGCAACAGAAGCGATAGCAAATTACCTACAGAAATACATCAACTTCCGAAAAAGAAAAGTATTTAACGGAACACGCTCTATAACAGAATTGCGTGCGTATATCCTTAAAAACAAAGGTGAAAAATTCTACCTTCCTTGCAGCGATCAGGGCAATCCAGAAATAACAAGCTTCTTTAAGGAACTGAGTGTCCCTCTTCAAGAAGCCATAATGTATCGAACGGTCAATAATGATTTAAGTGAACTTGCCGATGTAAAGTATGACATTATTGCATTCTTTACTGCTTTGGAAATAAAATCCATTTTTGAACAATTCCCAGAGTTTAAACAAGAGGACCGGAGAATCTGTGTATTCGGAACCGCCGCGTTAAAGGCCGTTTCAGAAAGAGGCTTAACCGTAAATATTCAGGCCGGCACACCCGAAGCCCCTTCTATAGCCGTCGCATTGGAAAACTACTTGCGTAAGTCCAACTCCTCTGGAAATTAACACACAAGGGTGTACCCGTTCTCATCTGCGTTTCACGTCTTGTTATTAAAAATAAAAAAAACCGGCCCTCTCTTTTGAGGGCCGGTTTTACTATACGTATTGCTCAAACTACTACGGGTGTTCAATGCTAGCCCCAAGTAAATTATTCTTTACCAAGGGCATTTTATTTCACTGGTATTTACTTCAAATATCCTGTAAGGCTCACACGAAATGCGCTAGTGCTGATTCGATGGCCCTCGACTACATAGTCTAGGTTATTGTACAGGTTCTTTACGCCTAAATAATATCTTACGTTCAATCGCAATTGTCCACTTCCAGCACTAATCCCAAGTACAGGACCGAAATCTAAGCCTGCAAAAGCAGGATTCAGCTTATCAGCTGGCATAGCGTAGTTCAGATTCTCGTAGTTTCCTACCCACAAATTCTCGTTCCTGTTGTCACCATAATTAAAATGGGTCCCGAAAAATCCACCAGCCTGCAATCGAATCGGAACTTCTAAAACTGGCTGGTATCCACCAATTACACCTGCCTCAAAGGTGTTGTAATGATAGTCACGTGAAAACACCTCAATCGCTTCCTCTGGACGAAATGAAACCGCTTTTGCAGATGCCCCTTTCTGTGTAAATACAATCTCAGGATTCAACTCAAAATGATCACCCAATCCAAGGGCAACACTAAATCCTGCAACAAGCCCAGAGCGACCCGAAGATGTGGTGAATAAATCGGACCTAAGACTTGAATAATTTACTCCAGTGGTAACACCTACTTGATAATAGGTTTGGGCTGAGGCAACTGTAGCACTCAAGATAATTAACGCTATAAAACCGAAAAGACGCTGCTTATTCATAAAAATAGATTTGAATAGAAAAGAAATTTTCTCTTTTTTAATTAAAGTAAAATTTTTATTCAATAAGCAGGAGCCATTTTAACTAGTGACAGAATTTAATTGTGCCACAAAGGTAAGGGGAGTCTGAGCATATCCGCAAGTGCTCTGTAGAATTTTTTACACTAATTTAACAAAAACACAAAATTTTTAGACAAAAATGGGCTGTTTTTTAGGTCTTTAACAAAATTAAATTTTTTTAATTCCGCGGTAGTGGATCTTAATTTTGTAAAACTGTTGCAGCTTCAAAATACTCAAACGAAACTGTGTTGATCAATAATTTATTGTTTCCAATACTATAATTCCTCAGGATTAGGATATTCTACCCCATATCTGAGCTTCTTTTTTATGCTGATTAATCGCCTTTTGTAACCGGACATGCTCTGGGGCAACCAACCCTGGATCATTCTCAAGAATTCTAAAAGCCGTGTCCCGCGCCGTGGTAAGAATTTGACCATCTCGAGCTAGGTCTGCAATATAAAAATGCAACATGCCACTCTGTTGCTTTCCTTCTATGTTTCCAGGACCCCTTAATTTTAAATCCACCTCCGCAAGCACAAAACCATCATTGGTCTGACACATCGTCTGAATGCGTTCGCGACCATCTGAACTCAGTTTAAACCCTGTCATAAGTACGCAATAGCTCTGTTCTGCTCCCCGCCCAACCCTACCCCTTAATTGATGAAGCTGGGAAAGACCAAATCGTTCCGCATTTTCTATCACCATCACAGAAGCATTCGGCACATTGACACCCACCTCGATAACGGTTGTTGCCACCATAATTTGTGTCTCACTCTTGACGAACCGCTGCATCTCATACTCCTTCTCTGCAGCTTTCATTTTTCCATGTAAAATAGAAATCTGGTACTCAGGAGCTGGAAAATCCTTACTTAGCGCCTCATATCCTGCCATCAAGTTTGCCATGTCAACCTTCTCTGTCTCCTCAATCATTGGATAAACTACGTATACTTGCCGTCCTTTAGCAATTTCCTCTTTCATAAATCCTTGAACACGCAAGCGATGATGCTCTGTTTTATGGAGAGTACTAATTGGTTTTCTCCCTGGCGGCAACTCATCGATCGCGCTCAAGTCCAAATCTCCATACAATGTCATTGCTAATGTGCGCGGAATGGGTGTTGCTGTCATCACCAATATATGTGGTGGAAGATGCGGATTTTTATGCCATAACGCAGCCCGTTGCTCAACACCAAATCGGTGTTGCTCGTCAATTACAACCAACCCCAAATTTTGAAATTGAACCCAATCCTCTATCAATGCGTGCGTCCCAACCACTATTTGCATTTTTCCAGATGCAAGTCTTTCCAATACCTCAGTCCTTTTTTTCCCTTTTACAGAACCAGACAAAAAACCAACCTCAACCTCCATTCCTTCTAACAATCGTGTTATTCCCTCAAAATGCTGCCTAGCAAGAATTTCTGTTGGAGCCATCATACATGCTTGAAATGCTGGGCCTTCTGAAGAAAGTCGGTTATCTAAGGATATTAACATCGCCATTAAGGCTACAACTGTCTTGCCAGAGCCAACATCGCCTTGCACCAGCCGATTCATCTGCCGGCCAGCCCCCAAATCTGCTCTAATTTCTTTTAAGACTCTTTTTTGAGCGCCTGTAAGCTCAAAGGGTAACTTATCAGAATAAAACTGATTAAAGTAAGTGCCGATTTTTTCAAACACAAACCCTTTCGAAACAGCCTTTCGGGTGTTTTTCGACTGTAGCAATCTTAACTGAAGTAAAAACAGCTCCTCAAACTTCAGTCGTCGAACGGAAGCATCTAGTTCTTTCTGGCTCTCTGGAAAATGAACCCCCCTAATAGCGGAGAGCCTGTCTACAAGCTTAAATCCTTCCACCAAATAATCTGGCAAGGTCTCAGGAAAATTACTGGGTCGCAGCTGATCAATTAGGGTCTTCTGTATCCGACGAATCCCTCTAACGTCTAAACCCTTCTGGCTGAGTTTTTCAGTTGTTGGATAAACAGGGTCGAAACTAACAGCCTTCTGAACATTCTCCTCATTCACTTCCTCCATCTCAGGATGTGGCAAATTAAACTTGCTATTAAAAGAGGCTGCCCGGCCAAAAACAATATACTCCTTTCCCACTACCAACGTACGCTCCAGCCAACTAACTCCTTGGAACCAAACTAACTCCATCGAACCTGTCTCATCCCTTATGGTCGCAACCAGTCGTTTAATTCTTCCTTCGCCAATTACTTCTACTCTTCGTAGTACACCCCGCAACTGATAGGAGTCTCCCTCATTCGCCACGTCCTTAACCTTATGAAACTTGGTTTTATCAATATACCTGAAGGGTAAATGAAAAAGCATATCGTGAATGGTAAATATACCTAACTCACGTTTTAATAGGTCTGCCCGCTGTGGGCCAACCCCTTTAAGATACTCTATTCCTGTATCCAGCATTTTAATAGCGCTGCTCTATTGTACTAATTTAACTCCTGCTCCAACAACTCAATTCTGTGTCTATAGATATACTGTGGTGTCCTTTGATAAAGCACATAGTATAACTCTAGCGCTTTTTGAGTGTGCACACTAGCACTTTCTACAACTAACCTTAATTCAAAATGAACAGCAGCCTCTTCTCTTTCTTTTCTAGACAAGTTTAATAGCTGTAATAGCTGCCGGTTTGCCTCCGATCTGTTTCCTTCCTGGCTGTTCACTTTTGACCTCAGGATGTTCGCCTCAAAAATAAGATCACCATTGCCTAAAGCCAATGCGATCTCCCTACCCTCTTCCAATACTTGACGAGCGTGTGCGATCTCCCCTAAAGCTAACAACACTTGACACTTTTCTAAAAGAGAATGGCCAAGCAACAGCCGATTCCCTATCTCTCTAGAGCAATTGATAGCTTCATCGTAATAACGAACTGATTGTTCATAATCACCAAGACAAAACCAGTTGTCCCCTAAAGTGTTTAAAGCCTTTGCTATTCCTTTCCGATAATTTAATTCCTTACTTAAGCGTAAGTTTTCTTCGCAATACACATTTGATTGCTGAAAATCTCCTTTGACAGATAATAAATCACCAATTAGGCCACAGGCAATTGCAATTCCTTGTTTATCCCCCATCTCCTTAGCCAATACCAAATCTCGTTCAAAGTTTTGCATAGACTTGGAGTAATCTCCCTTTTTTTCCCAAACAGACCCTATGCAGCCTATACATATGGTCATATTTAGCTTGTCTCCAAGCTCTTCAGAAAGCGCAAGTCCTTTTTCCAAACACAACAACGCACTATCTAAACTGCTCTTTTCTAAGTATACAATTCCTAGGTTAGTATATAGTTTAGTGAGGCCCTGCTTGTCTTGCGCTCGCTCGCTAATTAAAAGTTGCTCCTCTAGCCACCGTATTCCCTCATCATAATGACCCTGATTCATGTAAATCAAGCCAAGCATCGCAACAATTGGAGCATTTTCCGTATCCCTTTGAATATTACGATTTATTTCAATCGACTTAGAAAACCAGCCTTTTGCCGCCTCATACCCGCCTTGCCTGAAGTAAAGTGTGCCAAGGTTTCCATACGTTTTGCCGATACCAACAGGATCGTTGGCCAACTCAAAACAGGTAATCGCTAGATCCAAACTTTTTTTTGCGGCGGTATAGTCACCCTTTAACATTAGCACTTGGCCTATTCTTCTGTTCGCTCTTCCAATTAAATACCAATCATTAAGAATTTTTGCTCGATCAAGCGACTCCTGATAAGCTTTTTCTGCCTCCTCCCATTGTCCAATAAGCTCCTGAATCGCTCCTTTCCTTAATAGAATCTTAATCCGCTTTTTACTTTTTTTACTCGTGTGGCTTAGGTGGACCAATAGCTTTTCATAATAAAGTAATGCCTGTCGATTCTGGTAATTTCGTTGAGCATATCGCGCGGCTTTTTCTAAATACCTATCTGTCTTTTTTCTGTTTTCTGCTTGCTCATAATGGAATGCAAGATCAAAAAAACGCTCCTCGGAGTTGGGGTACAACTGCTCAATCGCCTCTGCAATTGATTGATGTAGCTCCCGAAGCCGCGCCCGCAACTGCATGTCATAAGCAGCCTCTCGCAACAGTGAATGTTTAAACATATAGCGCAACTCATTCATTGCGTACCAAATTTGCCACTTCTCTGCCGTTTGAACCTGCTCCCGTAATATGTTATCCAGATCGCCATTTCGGCGGATAAAATCCTCTTGCTTGGCCATGACTGCTGACAAAACGGGCAACTCAAACTCTCTTCCTATAACCGCCGCTGCCTTTACCGTTTCTTTAACTAAACCACTAAGCCGATCTATCCGCGACATCATTATTTGCTTCACTGAATCACTAATCTGAACATCCCTGTTTTTTAACTGTATCACCCCACTCTGAACCTCCAACATATCTCCTTCTCTAAAATACTCAACCATCTGCTCAACATAAAAGGGATTGCCTTGGGTCATTCGCTGTAACAGCTCAAACAGCTCTTCATTAATCTTTCCACCTAACTTTACCTCTGAAAAAGCCCTCAAATCAGAGGATGTTAGAAAATTCAAATCAATTTCTACACTTTCTGTTTGGGTCTCTGTTAATAGCGTTGGACGTATTGGGTAGGATTTATTTCCATCATCTTCATAACGACTACTCGCTATTATTAAAAAGGGATACCCTTTTGCCCGCCTGATAAACTGATACAAAAACTCCTTAGACATATCATCAAACCAATGGGTGTCTTCTAACTCAATTACCACTGGCTGTAAAAGAGCTTCAGCTATAAAAAGATTAGCCACTGCCGCCAAAGCATTTTGAAAACGCCCCCTTGCATCCAGTTGTTCCCACAACCCACCAGGCTTCTGTACCCCAACCAAAGCAGCTAACACCGTTTCCGTCCGACTAATTTCTCTACGGACCAACTCCGCCTCCGGATGGCTTAAAGACGCTAGCTCATTTTGTAATTCAGAAAAGTTCCTATCGTATGCTTCAATGTTTACTGACAAAGAGTTCTCTGGACTTTGTTCAAAGTAGTTTTTTAGGAAGTAAATAAATGGATTAAAAGGCTTGCGAAGGATTTGATCACTTTGACAATTAAACCAACTAATCGCTGTTTTTTCACTTAATGACCGCCTAAGTTCAAAACTTAATCGACTCTTTCCTATCCCGGCCTCCCCAAATACATACGCAACACCAGCAAACGTTCGCTCCGATAAGGGTGAGGCAAACTCCACTAACTTTCTTAGTTCTATAGCGCGGCCAATATAAGCTCCCCCAAAAGCGGTCCTCCCACTTAAACTCCTTCCTGTTAGTAAAAAGGTTGGGATAGCATGCTCGAACCCCTTAAAAACATCTTCACCCCTTGACACAAATCTAAAGTTTCGGTTTCGCTGTATATTCTCATCTGCTAAAACCTCTCCCCATTCTGCACGGGCCATTAACCTTGCTGCCAGGTTTACACGAGCCCCAACAGCGGCATACTGACAGCGCTCTTCACTTCCAATAACACCTGTAAATGCTGTCCCAGAAGTAATTCCAATCCTATATCGAGCCCCCGTAAGTGGTTTTAGAGACTTCAAGTCTTCCTGTATAGCGCTCACAAACTCAAGTGCTCTTTCTATATTGTTCTCAAATGATACAGGTGCGCCAAATAAACAAAGCATTAATCCACCTTTGTCTCCAAAATCAATTTCTTTAAAATGTGCCCCAAAGTTGACGGAGTGATCAATGATAGATGTTGCTAAATAGTCCAGCTTGCTGTGCGTATCAACCCCTTCAAATGCTAAAAAAACACTAACAACATTCCTAAACTCACCTTGCTCATTGGAGCGGTATACCGCCTCTGGCAGAAAATTAGACATCACGTCTGGCTGTGGAGAAGGTAAAACCACCTCCTTAGATAATAGTCGCTTCTTGCGAAATATTGCTTTGGGTAATAATTTATACCAACCATGATCAAGCAGCTCCACATCTAGCAATTCAGAAGAAATATGTTCATGAAAAGCCGCATCACTCACAATCTGCAAACTTTGTGCGTGCGTTTGTGCGTGCGCACATTGGTCAATTGGTAATCCCCTGAAATAGAATGCCTTCTGTTTCCCACCCACAATGCCCCAATCAACATCACCATACGAAAGACCAATTTTAATTCCAATGTTGTATTTATAGAGCACTCCACCCTCTCTCTTTTCTCGCTCAAATCGATTTATTATTGAAATGGCCGTAGACAAAACATTCTCACCCACATGGTCCTCTGTTTGCCCCATTTCCTGAACCGGAAAAATTGCATTAAAGCTATCTCCAGCAAAATATGGTATAAAGCCCCCATTTTGATACACCAGTTTAATCGTTGGTTGAAAAATATCATTTAAGGCAACTGATAACTCTTCCGCGCCTACTGGTCCTTTGCGCATTAGCATGTCAGTTAGCTTGGTAAATCCACTTAGATCTACAAACATTGTAAAAGCCTTTAATCGCCCCTCCCTTTCATCGGCCCCATAAACCTCTTGAATAAAATGCGGTATGAAGTGTTTCAAAATAATCAAAAATGGTTAAATAATCCGCCTGCGTTGCATAAACCAATAGACACCCAGCGTAAACAATACGGTCCCTAATATAGTAGTCCAAAACATCCAAGGCTTGTCTGGAAGCCCACTCGCAATGTTCATTCCAAAAAAAGAAGATATCAACGTCGGAACCATTAGAACAACCGTTATCACCGTTAGTCGATGGATAACCTCATTCAAGTTATTTGATATTATACTGGAATATGCATCCATAGTCCCGTTTAGGATGTTGGTATATACATTAGCCATTGAAAGCGCTTGGGAGTTATCAATGATAATATCTTCGAAAAAATCAACCAACTCCTCATCCCCATTGATATGCAAAAAGTCAGTCCGTTTCATTTTCATTTTTAGCAGCTCATTCGCGCTCAATGAATTAACAAAATATACAAGGCTTTTTTCGATACTCAGCAATTGTTTTAGCTCCCTATTTCGGCTGCTATTCATAAGTTCTCTTTCCATCCGATTCCGCCTCAAATTCAATTTCTTTAGGCTTGATAAATAACGGTATACATTCTGCTCTAAAATTTGTAAAACAAATCGCTTCTCATCGGTAGGATCAAAATTTCGGACCTTATTGTCTAAAAAAGTTTCAATTACGGGCGTTTGAATCGCAGAAATGGTAATTACATGCTCTATTGTCAATATTATTCCAACAGGAACAGTCATATAAATAGCCTCGTTGGCACCCTCCTCCAACAATTCTTTGTTCAATACCGGTGTGTTAATCAAAATGAACCGGACATCTTCATCTCGCTCATATCGAGCTCGTTCATCTAAGTCAAGTGAGTCTGTTAAAAAAACAGAGTCGAAAGAAAATGTTCTCGCAAAATCCTCTAACTCCTCCGGTCCAAATGGAGGAGTCAAGTTAATCCAGCAGCCAGGCTCCGGTTCCGCCAGCTCGGCTAGTCGCCGTTTGTCTTTTGCGTAATAACGAATCACCGTCCATTTTTAATTACAAGTAAAAAAGAGAGGCAAAGGTAATGGAAAATTACAAACTGAACCGCAGAATAAAATACGATCCTCCTGCCTCATCGCTAGTCATTTGGATTACCAATATCTCCTATTAGGTAGCTAACTAACCTAAATTAACTATCTTTGTTTCTGTTTGTTTTTCTCTTAATTGGTATGCACTTGAAGCATGTTCTACTTGCCTGTGTTTGGCTCTTCTGTTCTCTACATGCAGGCTCCCAACCCGCCGAGAAAAAATATACGTACGTTCACCCACAAATGGGAACTACATTTAAAATTACTTTTTACTCTCGACTCGACTCTATCAGTTCTCAAGCAATAGCAACTGAAATTTTCTCCAAAATTGATTCTCTGAATCTACTTTTCTCTGATTACCTCCCTGAAAGTGAATTAAATCGCCTCTGTAACCAAGCAGGAAACCTTAATTGGATAAATATCTCATCAGATTTGTGGAATATTCTGGATCTATCCAACTATTTTACACAGGCCTCCTCCGGTGCATTCGATGTTTCACTAGGCGCCATTACTAGATTATGGAGAAAAGCACGCGCAATGAAGGAGTTGCCAGACTCTACCTTAATATCTAATGCCCTTCGATCCACAGGGCATACCTGCGTGCAACTAAATGCCAAACAACAAGCCAGAATTATTCAAGCCGGAACGCGACTGGACCTGGGTGGAATTGCACAAGGTTATACTGCTGACCTTTGCCTTAAGATCCTCCGATCCAAAGGAATTAGAAGAGCGCTAATAGACGCAGGAGGAGATATTGCAATTGGCGATCCTCCACCCTATTCAAGTGGCTGGCTAATCTATTTTCCGTCCTGTAGCAAAGATAGAGCCGATCATTTGGACAGCCTCAGGCTCTCTAATTGCGGTATTACCACATCAGGAGCTACTACTCGATATCTAGAAGTAAACAATATTAAATATTCTCATATCATTGATCCGAGAACGGGATGGGCGCTCACGGAAAACTACTTGGTAACAGTCCAAGCTCCTAATGCCACCATTGCAGATGCTTGGGCTACTGCCTTCAATGTACTAGGCCCATTAGGATGGGAATCCATCCAAGAAGAACATCCCGAACTCAATGTATGGATTATAAAAGGTAACTACTGATTCTATTTTTTAACTAGATTCTTCTATGAAACGTCGACATTTCCTTCAAAACAGTATCGGATTGAGCGCTGCTCTTTCCTCTAGCTACGCCTGGGCGGAGTCAGCCCAACGCTCTACAAATAATGCTGTCTTTAAATTGAATTATGCGCCGCATGACGGCATGTTTTCAAATCATGCTGGTGCAGATGTTCTCCGGCAAATTCAATTCATGGCAGATGAGGGATTTACAGCCTTTGAAGATAATGGTATGGCCAGCAGACCAGTCGAACAACAAAAGCAAATTGGAAAGCTCTTAGAAAAGCTCGAAATGAAGATGGGCGTTTTCGTCGCCCATAAGATATATTGGAATGAAGGAAACCTAGCTTCCGGAAGTCCAGACAGAAGAAAAGAGTTTTTGAAAGATATCAGTAATGCCGTCGAAGTCGCAAAAAGGGTCAACGCTAAGTGGATGACCGTAGTTCCTGGTTGTGTTCATACTCAGATTAGCCCCGGTTTCCAATTTGCAAATGTGGTTGAATCCCTCAAACAAGCCTCCGAAATCCTCGCTCAAAACAATCTAATTATGGTACTCGAACCACTCAATTTTCGTGACCATCCAAATATGTTTCTTTACAGTGCCCCTCAAGCCTATTCTATCTGCAAAGCCGTAAATAGCCCAGCCTGTAAAATTCTATTCGATATTTACCACATTCAAATTCAAGAAGGAAATATCATTCCAAACATAGACGCTTGCTGGGATGAAATAGACTACTTCCAAATCGGTGATAACCCCGGCAGGAAAGAACCCACTACTGGTGAGTTAAACTATCTTAATATCTTTAAACACATCTACACAAAGGGCTTTAATGGGATTCTTGGCATGGAGCACGGAAATGCCCTCCCTAATCAAGCAGGAGAAAGAGCGTTAATTAATGCTTATAAGGCAGTTAACCAGTTCTAATTTGATGAATACCGACATTATACGTTATTTCAGGCAACCTTCCCAATAGATTTTTATTCTTATAGAAAAAATGATTATGAATAGTAAACTACTGTTTGCCTTACTCTTGGTAAGCTCCGGCCTGCTTGCACAATCCTCTACCTTATCCTATAATCGAACGCTTAAATGGCAACCAGAAACAACCAAAATGACCGCCCCTGGAGGAGAACCTCTGTCCGTCTGGAAATTTGAAAACTGTAGTTACGCTGATTTTGCACCTACTCTACCGATTTACAACGAACGCTTCCAACTCCCAAGCAATGGCTCCTTAACTGCTCTTCTGGAAGAGTCAATATGGGAACCCGTGGCTCTGGAGGGTAAAGACAAGAGTGCCATTCAAGCGAATCCAATTATCGAAACCTATGTCGACCAAGAACGGACGCAATTCTTCGGCCGGGTAACCATTCTACCTTTCCGAACTACCGCTAATGGTAAATATGAACGCCTCCGCTCTTTCTCTTTAAAAATACAGGTAAACCAAACACCTAACTCCCCCACCCAAGTAAGCGATCGAACGGTCTTTAATTCCCTATTGAGTACTGGCGATGTTTATAAATTCGGTGTCAATCAAACAGCCGTTTACAAACTCTCTTACGACTACCTGAAAAATAAACTTGGGGTTTCTAACATCGACAACATTGATCCACGAAATATCCAATTACTGGGAAATGGCGGCTTTATGTTGTCTGAAAAAAACAGTGACCCAAGACCCGATGACCTTCTTGAAAATGCTATTTTTATCAGCGGAGAATCAGATGGAAAATTTGACCCTTCAGATTACATCCTTTTCTACGCTACCGGACCATCTCCAATACAGATTACCGGGGGAGAAATTAACCCTAGCCTCACCATAAAAAATCATTTATACGATCGCTTTGCCTTCTATTTCTTAAAAATCGGTTCTGAAAAAGGCAAGCGAATTGCAGATCAAGCTTCCGTTCAATCCTCCACTATCAGCTCTGAATTTGATGACGTCATCCGCATAGAAGATGAGCGTTACAACCTCCTCAATTGGTCCTCTGTACATCAGGGATCCGGAAAACGATGGTATGGAGACTTATTCGAACAAGTACGCAAAAGGGAATACAAAATGAATTTCCCAAACATCGTCCTTCGACCTTCTACTGTCAGAATGGAGTTCGCTGGACGTTGTGACAATACCAATTCAACAGTTCAACTAAATATAGATGGGAGTAGCTTTGGTAGTACCATTTTTGGAACAGATAATGACAATAACAATGCAAATATTGCCACCAATGTGGGTTTAGGAGGATCTTTTATTCCGAATAATGATGAGATTAATATTACCATAGATTACCTGCCAACGCCAAAAATTAGTCAGGGATGGCTGGATTACATTGAAGTTGATGTTCGTCGAAAGCTCATTATGACGAATCAGATGATGTCCTTCCGAGACCTAAACGCTCGACTCAATGCAACCACTCAGTTCAATCTTCAGATTACCACCACAAATGGTCTTTCAATCTGGGATGTTTCTACATTTAATTTACCCTCTAAACAACAGTTTGAGGCACAAAATGGATTCATTCGCTTTGGTGCCAATACAAATAACCAGATCAAAACATTTATCGCCTTTTACGACAACGCTTCTTTCCCCTCACCAGAAGAAACCGTTGGTAAATTATCAAATCAAAACTTGCATGCTCTGGAAGATGTTGAACTTCTAATATTGTATGCCAAAGCTTTTGAAGGACCCGCTCAACAACTAGCTCAACACAGAAGAGATTTTAGTGGACTAAATGTACAAACCATTCTCATTGACCAAGTCTTTAACGAGTTTAGCTCAGGAGCTAAGGATCCAGTCGCCATCAGGGATTTCTCTAAGCTGTTATTTGAAAAAAATCCTGAAAAATTTAAGTACCTCCTGTTGTTTGGAGATGGCTCTTACGATCCTAAGAACAACCGTAAAGATGCAGAACACAAAGATTTTATTCTTGTGTGGGAAACCGATAATTCCTTAAGCCCTATCGAAGCGCACCCATCTGATGATTTCTTTGGTTTGCTAAGCCCTAATGAAGGCAATATTCAGGGTGTTATCCGAGGCGCCCTTGAAATAGCCGTTGGCCGAATTCCTTGTAACACCCTTTCTGAAGCCCAAATTGTGGTTGATAAAATTATTGCTTATGATAAAAATCCTGTGACTTTAGGGGATTGGCATAATCGCCTGGTCTATGTTGCGGACGACCAAGAATCAAATCATATTGATCAGGCAGAAGTACTATCCGCAAAATCTCTTCAAACCGAAGACTGGTTCAATGCTGAAAAGGTATATTTCGATGCCTACCCTAGAGTTGCCTCTTCTAGCGAGAAAAGGATACCTGACGCAAAGGCCGCTATAAATGCCGCCATGTTTAAAGGCGCTCTAACCGTTAATTATATCGGGCATGGTGGACCAAAAGGCTGGGCGCAAGAACGAGTGGTTGATATTGCCGATATTCAAGGCTGGGAAAATAAAGACAAACAAACTCTATTCATCACAGCAACTTGTTCCTTCGGAGGATTTGATGATCACTCCTTTGTAACAGGTGGTGAACTTTGCTTATTACAACCGAACGGTGGTGGCATGGGGCTTTTCACAACCGTCCGCCCCGTTTATATCGGAGCCAATGATGCCTTAACAAACTCGGTCCAACAGTTTTTATTTAAGCATGAAAACTATGGCTACCGCACCATTGGTGAAATACTACGGGATGGGAAAAACACACTTTCAAGTGGGAATCAGGACAATGCCCGCAGATTTCTCCTTTTTGGTGACCCCGCTCAAAAACTTGCATTGCCAGAATTTAGGGTACAAACAGATTCAATTAATGGGCAAGCCGTCCAACTAGGCTTACCCGATACCTTAAAAGCACTCCAAAGAGCCTCTCTATCTGGGTCAGTAACGGACACCTCTGGAAATATCCTGACTTCTTTCAACGGGCGTGTATTTGTCACCCTTTACGATAAAGCTCAATTACTTAGAACCCTCGGCTTGAACGGAAGCCCTGTGCGAAACTTCTCCGTCCAAAGAAATGTCTTGTTCAGGGGAAGTGCATCCGTAAATAACGGCCGTTTCAAAGTTAATTTCACAATGCCAAAGGATATTAATTACGCTTTTGGATATGGTAAAATTAGTTATTACGCTGAAAACGGAACCCCTTTTGATGCGGCAGGTGGTGATAACAACCTTCTAATAATTGGTGGAACCTCCACTGACGTAAAAGACGAACAACCTCCAGTCGTACAGGTCTTCCTTAATACAGACGCTTTTGTATCAGGAGGAATAACGGACGATGACCCAAAAATATTAGTGAAATGTGTAGACGATAATGGCATGAACGTTAGTGGTGTTAGTTTAGGTCACGATCTAGTTGCGGTAATCGATGAAAATGTGACTGCATCTATTGTCCTAAATGAATTCTATGAAAGCAAACAAGATAACCCAAGAGAAGGTAAAGCTCTTTACCCACTTAGAAATCTTGCCCCCGGAAAACATACCATCCGAGTCAAAGGATGGGACATCGCCAATAATTCAGGAGAGGGTTATACTGAGTTTGTAGTGGCAGAGGACGGTAATGCTGCACTTAAACACGTTCTCAACTACCCTAATCCTTTCACTACAACAACTAACTTTCAATTCGAACATAATTTGGCCGGCCAATTAATGGATATACAAGTTTCCATTTTTTCAGTCTCAGGCAAGCTAGTAAAAATAATAAATCAGTCCCTTTTGCCCGAAGGATACCGTGTCACAGATATTACATGGGACGGTAAAGACGAATTTGGTGACCAGCTTGCTCGTGGTGTTTACATTTATAAAGTTAAAGTCCGGGGAACAAGCCTCTCTGGTCAACAAGTTTCATCGGAAAGCAATTTTGAAAAACTAGTAATACTAAAATAAGCTTGTAAGAAAAGAGCCTGAATAAATAATTTATTCAGGCTCTTTTCTTACAAGGAATCCCAGTCGTAAAGGACTTTTGAAAAATCCCTCCTTTCTAAATCACTAGCTCGAATAAAGAAGTGACCAACACCCATATCACCCCACATTAAATCCATTTGTTCATCTGAATCTAACTGTAGTAATAATAACATAGGATCCTCCGTCCTTCTAGGATCGTCTTGAGTGAAATAAGCATAACCACCTATTTTATGGCCATCTGAACGGACTTTCCTTCCAAAGTCTTCATAAACCTCCCATTCTTTCTCGCCAAACTGCTGAAAAAAACCCGCACCAAACCGATCTGAAAATTGATAATCAGTTACAGGTAAGACCTCTTCCTCCTTTGAAAACGCTAGTGGAAACGATTCATCTGGGTGATGTGGTAACAAATCAAATTCTACTTTTTCGGTTGGCAAAGTCGATTTCAGTAATTTTAAATCACTTACAGGATCCGGATGAAAAAGTACTCGAAAATTCCTTTGGTGTTCTCCATCATCAAAATCCATCCCATATAAATCATCATCCCCAATAAAAAATTGTACTATTCCATTTGTAGGAAATGGTTTCAATGCTGGTAT